>JAITWF010000147.1 GCA_031285415.1 Deferribacteraceae bacterium | reverse complement strand
GCTATTACAAACGGTATAGATTATAAACTTTGGAACCCTGCAACAGATCCAAATCTAGCTGAAAACTATTCGGTAGAAAATATAGATAGACGGTATCTTAATAAGGTAGATCTGTGTAGACGGTACGAGCTGCCGCCTACTAAGCCTATCTTTACAGTCGTAAACAGGTATCTGCGCAAGATGGGGATAGATAAGGTATTAGAGATCTTGCCACAGATTATGGCATTAGATATCAACCTCTTTCTATTTGGTAGAAGTGAAGAGCCCAATATCGCTGCACTTTTAAGTCAGCGAGAGATCTATCCAAATCTGCGAATTGTATCGGAGGATGAGGAGCCGATCTTTAATAAGCTACTGGCGGCGTCTGATTTCTTTATGGCTCCGTACACGCACCCATTTATGGGTAGAGATCGCCGTATCGCTATGCGCTATGGGGCGGTGCCTATTGTACGCAAGTATGCAAACGAACTGTACTATCAGATGGAGGAGATCGTTAAATTTCGCTATATCAATATGTCTGATCTGCCAGATGTGGTGGCGAGAGCGATAGAGCTTTATAACGATAAAGAGATGATGGATAGATATCGCAGCGATATTATGCGGTTTGATAACTCTTGGGAAGAGAGTGCAAGAAAATATGAAGAATTATATAAAAAATTAACGATCTAGGGGGGATAGATATGGCAACAGAGAGCAAATACGACAAGATGACTAAAAGCGAGCTGATGGTGATTGCAAAGGAGCTTAATATAGCAGGCAGATCTACTATGAATAAAGAGCAGCTTTTGACGTCTATCAAGGCTAACGCTAAAGAGACCTCTCCTGTAATGAAAAAATCTGGCGTGAAGAGCGTCGATAAAGTTGCGCAGAAACAGGCCGACGCCCCTGGATACGAGATGAAGAGGGTTACCCCGAAGGTGTCTGAGATCCCAGACTATCCGATTCCAACACACTATAATCAAGATATGATCTTTATGTTTGCCGTCGAGCCAGATGGCGAATATGTGTATTGGGAGGTGTCGGAATCGACACAGCAACGCCTTAAAAAGGAGTACGGCATATCGGAGTGCCGCTTTGACCTGCGCCTCTACACCGAGGATGGCGGCGTACATCAGCTTGCAGGGCAGGCTGTAGGCTCTCGTGGCGATTGGTACTTTCGCATATGGGCTCCTATGAAGAAGCTTTGGGCAGAGGTGGGTGTGTGGGATAACGCTGGCAGATACCATCGTGTGTTAAGCTCTGCTATTGTTATTATGCCATCGAATATAGTATCTGATAATGTAGATGTAAACTGGATGACAGTTACCGATAAATGGGAGCGTATCTATACACTCTCTGGTATGGAGGATGAAACGTTTGTGAACACCGATTCGTCGGTGCAGAAGTTTATACTTCACAAGTTAAAGGATCATCTCTCATCTAAAACTCGAATGGAGGGTGGCATATGAGTGGGGGATATTGGTCTTTAGTACTTCACTCTCACCTGCCGTACGTTCATAGCAGGGCGCATGAGTATTTTTTAGAGGAACATTGGCTTTTTGAAGCTATATCAGAGACGTATATACCGCTACTAATGCACTTAAGAGATCTGGAGCGAGAGGGGGTATACACTCGTATCACTACATCGGTAACGCCGCCACTTGCAGAGATGCTTGCAAATAAAGATCTTATGCGCAAATATGTAGCGTATCTAGACCGAATCCTTGAGCTTTGCGCCAAGGAGAAGGTGCGTGTATATGGCGATGAGAACTTTGCACCCGTTGCAACGATGTATGAGGAGCGTTTTGCCGCCATTAAGTCGTTCTTCCTAAACGATCTGAACGGTAATGTACTGAACGGATACCGTAAATATAACGATAACGGTATGCTATGTGTAATTACATGCGGAGCTACGCACGGATTCTTCCCATTTATGACAGAGAACGCCGTCAGAGCGCAGCTCGAGGTGGCATGCAGAATACATGAGAAGCATTTTGGCGTACGTCCAAAGGGGATCTGGCTGCCAGAGTGTGCATACTACGCTGGTGCGGATAAACTGCTCGCAGATGTAGGGATAGAGTTCTTCTTTGTAGACTCTCACGGTATCTTATACGCAGATCCACGCCCAAAATATGGCACATACGCCCCAGTATTTACATCGAATGGTGTTGCCGCATTCGGCAGAGATTACTACTCCTCTAAACAGGTGTGGAGTTCAAAGGAGGGGTACCCTGGAGATACGAGCTATCGTGATTTCTATCGTGATGTAGGCTACGATCTCGATATGGATTATATCGCTCCATATATCTCGCCAGATGGTGAGAGGGTGTTTACAGGGCTTAAATATCACAAGATTACAGGCGAATCAGACTTTAAAGAGGCGTATAACCGTGAAGTTGCGCTAAACCGCACAAAGGATCACGCTAGGCACTTTGTGCAGGAGCGTGTGAAGCAGCTTGCCGATGTGGCTGCGCATATGGATAGAGAGCCGCATATCGTGTCGCCATACGATGCAGAGCTTTTCGGGCATTGGTGGTTTGAAGGTACCGATTTTATCGCAAATATCTTCCGTGAGCTGAAAAATACTAATATTACGCCGATAACGCCGCTCGAATACCTCCAGAAGTTCCGCACCAATCAGGTGGTTCAGGTGAATCCATCCTCTTGGGGCGATAAGGGGTACTATAGCGTGTGGCTGAATAGCGGTAACGACTGGATCTATAGACATTTACGCTTTATGGCTGATAGCATGCACGAGCTTGCGGTGAAGTACTCCGAAGCATACGGCGATAAACAGCGAGTGTTGAATCAGATGGCTAGGGAGCTTCTGCTGGCGCAGTCGAGCGACTGGGCGTTTCTGATCACTACAGGCACCGCAGCTGGATACTCGATACAGCGTACCAAAGAGCATATACATAACTTTATGAAGCTCTATACGATGGTGGAGGAGAATCGGTACGACTTTGAATATCTAGTATATATCGAAGGGAATAATGATTACTATCCAGAGATCGATTTTAGGGTGTATAGATAGATTTTATGGGCGGGCAGACCCCGCCCCTACGAAAGGCAATGAATGTATTGGTCTTATTCCGATGTAGGGGTGGGGTTTGCCCACCCTTTGTTTTCTTTAATAGAGGTTTTTATTAATGTCTAAATTATGGTCTGGCAGATTTAATGAGAGTACTGAGCGTATGGTTGATGAGTTTAACGCCTCGATATCGTTCGATCAGCGTATGGCGGTGTACGATATAAAGGGGAGTATTGCCCATGTGCGCATGCTTGGCAAGCAGGGGATTATCGCTCCGCAAGAGGCGACCGATATTGAAAACGGTCTAGAGTGCGTGCTATCCGAGGTTATGGCTGGTAGCTTCCAGTTTAAGACAGAGGATGAAGATGTTCATATGGCGGTAGAGAAGCGTCTCACAGAGATCGTTGGTGCTGTTGGGGGGAAACTTCACACAGCTCGCAGCCGCAACGATCAGGTAGCTGTTGATTTTCGTATGTATATGCGAAATGGGATCGCCTCTGTTAATAATGCAATTATCGATCTTGAGAAGGTTATAATAAAGCTTGCAGAGACCAATGATAAGGCGATAATGCCTGGATATACGCACCTACAGGTGGCACAGCCGATCCTATACTCGCACTATATCATGGCGTACTTTCAGATGTTCTCCCGAGATTTTCAGAGATTTAGCAATATATTAACGAGTATGAACTACTGCCCACTAGGTGCTGGCGCACTTGCTGGCACTACATTCCCGATAGATAGGCACTACGTCGCCCAAGAGCTTGGGTTTATTGCACCAACACAGAATAGTATCGACTCTGTGAGCGATAGAGATTTTGCGATAGAGTTCCTATCTGCCGCCTCTATCTGTATGATGCACCTATCGAAATTTTCGGAGGAGCTGATAATACACTCTACGTCGGAGTTCTCCTTTGTGGAGCTATCGGATGGCTTCTGCACAGGCTCTAGCATTATGCCGCAGAAGAAAAATCCTGATATTCCTGAGCTTATCAGAGGCAAGACTGGGCGTGTTTACGGCGATCTTATGGGGCTTCTCACCGTTATGAAGGGGCTACCGCTTGCCTACAACAAAGATATGCAGGAGGACAAGGAGGGGGTTTTTGACGCCCTTGACACCTTGCTACAGAGTTTGCGAATATTTGCGGCAATGCTATCGAAGATAAAGATTAGAGATGATAATATGTTGCGAGCAGCCCTTAACGGATACTCTACCGCTACAGATGTGGCTGATTATCTGGTGCGCAAGAATCTCCCATTCAGGCAGGCTCACCACGTGACAGGCTCGGCGGTGAACTATGCTATTAAAAAGGGTGTACCGCTGCAACAGCTATCGTTAGAGGAGTTTAGAGAGTTTTCAGAGCTTTTTACAGAGGATATATTCCAAGCAATCTCCGTTGAAACATCCGTTAATAATAGAAACTCCTTCGGTGGCACATCGCATGAGAGTGTGCAGACGCAGATTAAAGCGGCTAAATTGTTTATAGAGAGTGTGCAGTGAAACAAGTTCTGATCCTATTAATCGTACTAACTCTATTCGCCTGTGGTAAGAAGGGCGCACCGTATCCGAAAGATACGCTCGATATCCCTAAGCCTGAGGCGGTGGAGTTTGGGTTTGCAGATAATGGACTCAAGATTAATAACCCTACAGATTATGAAATTTCAGTGGAGAGAGCCGTTTCCGAGATGGGCGACCTGATGTTGCCCTTTTTCATCTCTGTTACAAATATTGCGCCCCACTCAACATTTGTGGATAGTTCGATAGACCTGAACACTCGCTATGTCTACAGAGTTCGAACGAAACATAAGAGCTATAATGCATACTCCGCCCCTGTCACACGCTCGATATCGTATGAGGGGGATGTTAGCATTAGCGACGTAGCTTGGACGATTAATGGCAACAAGATCTGCCTCGATATAGCGGCAACGCCGCATGTATCTCACGTAAATGTATCGATAAATGGCAGAGGCGAGGCAGCTGATAGTAGCGACTGCTACGATATCCCTCTAACGGCACGCCTACTGCTCGTTGCCGTGCCATACTCTGAAAATGGAATCGCAGGCAGGGCGTACTCTACCACGATAGATAGAGCCGCAGATGTGCTACTGCCGCCACAAAACGTCAGAATCATTAGACGCAACATCGATGGTAAGGCGAATGTAACGATCAGTTGGTCGGCAGCCGCAATAGGTAGCCGCTACGTTGTGACTGCTATTGAAAAAGGTGCAGCCATAAAACGAACAAATATGGACAATACTATATATTCGTGGCAGACAGAGCTTAAATCGTGTGTGGATTTCGAGCTTGCGACCGAACAGAGTGGAAAGCTCTCCGATACGATAAAGGTTACCTCCTGCCCATGATCGATAAGTACACTCCACCGTTCACAATCACCGCTAAGATAACACAGCTTCTGACGGAGATTGGTGAGAAGATCGGTCGTCTATCGCTTCTGTCTGATTCAGCGGCAGATCTGCGTTTGCGCCGAATCAGCCGAATAAAAACTATACAAGGCTCGCTTGCAATAGAGGGTAATACCTTAACTATAGAGCAGATAACGGCGATATTGGATAATAAACTTGTTATCGCCCCTCCGAAGGAGATTCAGGAGGCGAAATCCGCCATAGCCGCCTACGATATGCTTGAGACACTAGATCCAAGAAGTGAAAAAGATCTATTACGCACTCATAGCATTATGATGGGCGGATTAGTGGATAGTGCTGGCAGGTATCGTAGCGGCAATGTGGGCGTTATCTCTGGTGAAAGGGTGATACATATGGCACCAACGGCGGCGATAGTGCCAGAGCTTATAGGAAACCTGTTCGATTGGCTTGCAAGAACTGATATGCATCCGCTTATCGCTGGGGCAGTGTTTCACTATGAATTTGAGTTCATACATCCGTTCATAGATGGCAACGGGCGCATGGGCAGATTATGGAATACGCTAATACTCTACCGCTGGAATTCGATCTTTGCATATATGCCTGTAGAGAATCTGATACACTCCGCCCAGCAGGAGTACTATAATGCAATTCAGATGAGTACAAAACAGAGCGATTCTGCGCCATTTATCGAGTATATATTGGGTGTAATAAAAGATTCAGCACTCTTTACCCCCCAAGTCACCCCCCAAGTCACGCCTCAAGTCACGCCTCAAGTCACGCCTCAAGTTAGTCAACTTTTAGCTGTCTTATATGGAGAGATGACAAGAGACGAGTTGCAAAGCGCACTACAGCTAAAGGATCCCAAGTCGTTTCGTGAGCGTTACCTCGCCCCTGCGCTAAAGGCAGGAGTTATAGAGATGACTATACCTGACAAGCCTAATAGCCGCCTACAGCGATATCGACGAACTAATTCAGATTGACAACTAACTCAATCTAATATACGATAACACTATATTTAGTTTTCGTAGCACGATTGTGGGGAAATTATTATGCACATGGCAGATGGGTTGATCTCTGGCACAGTTGGTGGGGTTATGGCGGCGGCAAGCGTTGCTATTATAGCCTACTCTATAAAGAGAATAAAGTCAGACGACAAGACGATCCCTATGATGGGAGTCATGGGTGCGTTTGTGTTCGCCATGCAGATGATCAACTTTACGATACCTGGCACAGGCTCCAGTGGGCATATCGTCGGCGGCACGCTCCTTGCCGCTACATTGGGGGTATATCCAGCGATCATTGTGACGGCGTGCGTTCTTATCATACAGTGCCTCCTCTTTGCCGACGGCGGATTATTGGCTCTCGGCTGCAACATATTCAATATGAGTGTACCCTTTGTCGTTATGTATACGCTGATATTCAAGCCTATCTTGAAAAATGGCGTAACATCATCTAAACTTACAATCGCCTCCATCCTCTCTGTAGTATTAGGTTTGCAGCTCTCTGCATTCGGCGTGGTGCTAGAGACTACAGCGTCGGGGATTACGGCTCTGCCCTTCTTGCCGTTCGTATTGGCAATGCAGCCAATACACTTTGTTATTGGTATAGTCGAGGGGGTTATAACCGCCGCTGTGCTTATCTTTGTCTATAAGATGCGCCCAGAGATCCTTGAGGATAAAGAGGTTATGTCGGTCAAGGTATTGGCGGTTACGATAGCACTTTTAGCGGTGCTGATAGGTGGTGGACTCTCGATGTTTGCCTCTGGTTATCCAGATGGGCTAGAGTGGTCGATGGAGAAAGTTGCAGGCACTACCGAGCTTGAGGGGAGTAGCGCAATCCACGAAACTATGGCAGAGGCGCAGAAATCCACCGCATTTATGCCCGATTACAATAGTAAAATAGCAGGGATAGTTGGCGGAGCCTTAACTCTCCTCCTTGCCGTCGCCATCGGCTTTGCAATATCATTCTTCTCTAAAAAACGAACAGCCTAATGCCATCACTATTCAGCGCAGGCGCAGATATTCGCTCGATGGAGAGTCTTGCGGAGGGTGATTCAGTCATCCACCGTCTGCCCCCCATGGCAAAGCTCGTGACTACACTCGTTTATGTGGTGATGGTCGTATCATTCAATCGCTACAATCTAAGTGGACTAATCCCCTATGCGGTATACCCCATTATATTGATATCGCTATCGCAAACGCCGTATAATATGCTACTAAAGAGGCTTGTTATCGCCATGCCATTTGCACTATTTGGTGGTGCTGCCAATATATTCTTTGATAGAGATGTGGCGTTTACGATTGCTAGTATTGCGGTAACGTACGGAGTTGTGTCGTTTCTATCGATTATGATGAAAACTGTGCTGACTGTAGCAACGGTGCTGATCCTTATCTCTACTACTCGTATCTCTGATATATCGGACTCATTAGTGCGCCTAAAGGTGCCGCCGCTCTTTGTCCTGTCGCTTATGATGACGTATCGATATATAAGCGTTCTTCTGGAGGAGGCTGGCACTATGTATACCGCCTATTCCTTGCGCTCGCCGAATGTAAAGGGTGTAAAGATCGGCGATATGGGGGTGTTTGTAGGACAGCTGATGATCCGCAGCCTAGATAGGGCAGAGCGGATATACGCCGCCATGAAGTGCAGAGGCTTCAATAGTATATATCACGCCGGAGATAGCCAGACGGTTGGGGTGCGCTATATCGCTTGTGTTTGTGGAGCTTTACTGGTATTAAGATTTATAAATTTAAGTGAATTAGTCGGCAATGGAGTTTTGCGTTGATAGATATAATAGATCTCACAGTGGTGTATCCTGATGGCACTAAAGCGTTGGATAATATTAACCTCTCTGCCAAAAAAGGGGAACGGATCGCTATTATCGGCGTGAATGGGGCTGGAAAATCAACGCTGCTGCTCTCTATAGTGGGTGTAGTGCCAATATCGACAGGCTCTATCGGCGTGGATAGCTGTAACGTTACAAAAAAAACGTTGCCTGAGATACGTAAAATGGTGGGGATGGTCTTTCAAAACCCAGATGATCAGCTATTTATGACTAAAGTATACGATGATGTTGCCTTCGCTCCAAGGAATTACGGCATGACAGAGGGCGAGGTGGCGAGTAGGGTGGAGAGTTCGCTAGAGAGCCTAGGAATTACCCATCTGAAAGAGCGTGCGCCGCACAGACTCTCTGGTGGGGAGAAGCGCAGAGTGGCGATAGCAGGCGTTCTTGCGATGGAGCCATCGGTTATACTTCTAGATGAACCAACATCGTTCCTCGATCCACGCTCTCGAAAGATGTTGATAGAGACGCTTGCCGAGCTTCCGCATACGCAGATTATCGCTACGCACGATCTTGATATGGTGCAGGAGCTCTGCCAGCGAGTGATCGTGCTGAAAGATGGCGTGATACAGGCAGATGACACCGCCGAAATAGTACTTGCCGATAAAAAGATGTTAGAAGAGCTTGCAATAATTTAAGATTGTATAATAGAATATATTTGTATATAAATTACAAGTACAACGAGGTATCAATTATGAATATATCTTTGCCAGATGGCAACAAGTTAGAGCTTCAAGACGGCGCAGACTCTTATAAACTCGCCGAAACTATATCCAAAGGGCTTGCAAAGAAGGCTATCGCCGCAGAGGTGGATGGCGTACTTAAAGATCTAAGCTCGCCGCTTCACGATGGCGCAACGGTACGTATAATCACCGAAAGCGACCCTGAAGCGCTCAATATCCTTCGTCACTCCGCCGCTCACCTGATGGCGCACGCCGTACAGCGACTATTCAAAGATGTTAAAGTAACGATAGGCCCTGTTATTGACGATGGATTCTTCTACGACTTCGACTATAACGGCACCTTCACCCCCGAAGATCTTGAGAAGATCGAAAAGGAGATGGCGAAGCTAGCCGACGCCAATACACCGATAGTGCGCTCAGAGATGTCTGCCGATGAGGCGATACAGAAGTTTAACGCTATGGGCGAGACGTATAAAACCGAGATTATCACAGATTTAGGTGCGCCTGTGGTGTCGATCTATACTCAGGGCGACTTTGCCGACCTATGCAGAGGGCCGCACCTGCCATCTACTAGCAAGATCAAGCACTTTAAACTCCTATCGGTCGCTGGTGCATACTGGCGTGGCGATGAGAAGAATAAGATGTTGCAACGTATCTACGGCACAGCATTCTATAAAAAAGAGGAGCTGGAAGCCTACGTTAATATGCTTGAAGAGGCGAAGAAGCGTGATCACCGTAAACTAGGTCGTCAACTTGGGTTATTTATGTTTGATGAGGCTGTTGGGGCAGGGCTTCCGATCTATCTACCGAAGGGGGGGATTCTGCGTGCGATCCTAGAGGAGTTTGAGCGCAAAGAACACCTCAAGAGGGATTACGATATCGTCTACGGTCCTACACTACTCAAGCGTGATATGTGGGTGAAATCTGGGCATATTGCGAATTATGCCGAAAATATGTATTTTACAGAGATCGACGAGGTAAAATTCGGCATAAAACCGATGAACTGCGTCAATCATATTATAATATATCAGTCCGAGTTGCGTAGTTACAGAGATCTGCCGATCAGACTATTCGAGCTAGGTGGCGTTCATCGTCATGAGAAATCGGGCGCACTGCACGGACTGATGAGGGTGCGAGCGTTTACTCAAGATGACGCACATATCTTCTGCCGAGAGGATCAGCTGGAGGAGGAGATTATCGCAATCCTCGATTTCGTAAGCGATATTATGAATATGTTCGGCTTTGAGTTCGTTCATACCCTCTCAACTCGACCAGAGGAGAAGTTTATCGGCTCTCTAGAGAATTGGGATGCCGCTACAAATGCACTCAAGACCGCTATGGAGCATAAAGGGATCGCTTATAGCGTAAATGAGGGCGATGGCGCATTCTACGGCCCTAAGATCGATATTAAGCTGAAGGATGCGATCGGCAGAGAGTGGCAGTGTGCAACGATTCAGTGCGATTTTAACCTGCCAGAGCGATTTGATATATCATATATAGGTGAAGATGGTGCAAAACATCGCCCTATCATGCTTCATAGAGTAATATTAGGCTCAGTTGATAGATTTTTAGGCGTACTAACGGAGCATTTTGCAGGTGCATTCCCATTCTGGCTTGCGCCAGAGCAGATCCGTGTGCTGAATATCACAGGCGATCAAGAGGGGTATGCGAAGGATATTGCGAAGCAGTTAAAGGCGAAAGGGTACCGAGTGTCGACCGACCTTCGCAATGAAAAAATTGGATTTAAAATTCGTGAGGCGCAGATGCAAAAAGTCCCTCATATGTTGATTTTAGGCAATGTTGAGATGGATGAGGGGAAGATTTCTGTGCGATTAAGATCGGGAGATAGTAAAAATAGTCTTGATTTTTTGACATATGTTGATATAGTGTCGTCTCTCGATAGAGATAAATCGTTAGAGTTATGGAGGTAGAGTATCTCACAGACGCCTGATAGAGAAAGAGTAAACGAGGAGATTGATCATCTAGAGGTTAGGTTACTTCTGGAGGATGGGTCGCAACATGGTGTTGTGCCGCTGAAAGAGGCTTTGCGTATAGCAAGCGAAAGTGGGCTCGATCTGCTGGAGGTGTCGGCAACGGCAAAACCGCCAGTGTGCAAGGTCGTCGACTATAGCAAATACAAGTTTGAACGTGCCAAGAAGGATAAAGAGGTGCGTAAAAAACAGCGACAGAGCCAGTCAGAGATCAAAGAGTTGAAATTTCGCCCTAAGATAGAGGAACACGACTATCTTGTAAAGCTCAAGCATATTCGCCGATTCTTGCTAGATGGCGACAAGGTGAAGCTCGTAATTAGGTATCGTGGGCGTGAGATAGTTTTTCAGTCAAACGGACTGGATCTACTGAATAAGATATTAACTGACGTTGATGATATAGCAGTGATGGAGAAGAAGCCAGAGACGCTGGGTAAACAGCAGATAATGGTAATCGCTCCAAGACCTGGAATCGATAAAATTAAAGAATAATGTATGGTCTGGTTCTTCCAGCCCAATATAGGAGAATATGTAATGTCTGCTAAGATGAAAACACATAAAGGTTCACAGAAACGCTTTAAAGTGACTGCAAATGGCAAGGTACTATTTGGTAGAGCTACCAAACGCCACAAATTGATCAGCAAATCAGCTAAACGTAAGCGTGGCTTAAGAGGTGCTGGCGTTGCATTTGAAACAGATGCAGCAAGAATAAAGCAGATAATGCCGTACGCTTAATGGCTTTGTCATTGCGGGCTTGATCCGCAATCCAGAATTGTTTGTAAGAAAAAGACCATAATCTATATGTTAGCCATTCCTACCCGTTGGAGGGGCTAAAGGTACAGAGCGTGGCAAAAAATAATATTGTAAATACCTGATCTGAGTGGAGGTTGACTGTGCCAAGAGCAAAGGGCGGATATAAAACCCGCAGAAGAAGAAATAAGATACTAGCGTTAGCTAAAGGCTTTCGTGGTCGCAATAAAAATGTATATAATATTGCACGTCCATTTGTTGAGCGTGCGCTCATGTATGCATACAGAGACAGACGTAGAAAGAAGCGTGATATGCGCGCACTCTGGATCGTGCGTATATCGGCTGGTGCCAAGATGTGCGGCACCTCATACTCTAAACTTATGGGTGGATTGAAGAAGCATCAGATCGATCTAAACCGTAAGGTATTGTCTGAACTAGCTATTCATCACTTCAACGATTTCAAAGCTGTTGTAAAACAGGCTGTAGCTTAGATCTAATCGTTTGTGCCTTTTTGGGCGAGTATAATTAGTCGTCTCCCCTCCCCATTGAGGGAGAGGGGGATTAAGTGCTCGCCCTTTTTTTTATCTCTAATGCTGGTGTGGCTCAGTCGGTAGCGCAGCTGATTCGTAATCAGCAGGTCGCCGGTTCGATTCCGGCCACCAGCTTCTGCTAAAACCCCTTATTTAAGGGGATTTTTTATGCCAAAAAATATCAACCACAATCATGCACTCTCAAAAAGCCTATAAAATCCACATCGCTAATTTTCATTGCAATTCAGTCTTTTTTCGACATTTCATTCAGTATCACAGAATGAATCATGGACAGGAATATGGACACGGAAGGGGTGAAAAAGAGAT
>JAITWF010000075.1 GCA_031285415.1 Deferribacteraceae bacterium | reverse complement strand
GAAGATGAGCGAATCTCTCTGCACTATATCCTATCTGGCGAGATGAACCTAGTTATCAATATCTTAGACGCCACCAATATCGAGCGCAACCTATACCTCACGATTCAACTCGCCGAGATGAAGATCCCGATGATCGTGGTCGTAAATATGCTCGATATCGCCGAGGGGCGCAATATCCACATAAACCTCGAAGAGCTAAGCCGCCTCTTGGGCTGTCCTGTGCTTGGGATGTCTGCCATCAAAAAGAGCAGCACCGATACCGTTAAAAAAGAGATCGCCGAGAGTATAAACGGCGAAAATATACCAACGATCGAGCCTACATATCCGCTACATATAAATGAGTGGCTCGATGGCAATGTGATGGATTACGCTAAAACAGCGGCGGCTATGCGAGTGCCTGCCCGATGGATCGCCCTGCGAGTGCTAGAGAAGACCGACCTCGTGATCCACAACGCTATAGCCAATAAGGAGATCGACGAAAAGAAGCTAAAAGAATCTCTCAATCTGCCTGGCATGGATAGCATTCCAGAGATCGTAATCGCCGAAAGCCGCTATCATGTTGCACAAAACATCGCTGATATCGTCAAAAAATCGCCCGAGCAGAGGGCAACCGTATCTGAGATGGTGGATAGAGTAATACTTAATAGGGTTTTAGGGATCCCAGTCTTTCTTCTGATGATGTATGCCGTGTTTTGGCTGACGCTATCGGTTGGCGGCGCATTTATAGACTTCTTTGATATCCTCTTCGGAGCGATCTTTGTAGATGGATTAGGGCTAGCGTTATCGGCTGTCAATACGCCACAGTGGCTAATCACACTCCTTGCAGACGGTATCGGTGCTGGTATTCAGACGGTATCCACCTTTGTACCGATAGTGTTTATGATGTTTATCTGCCTCTCCATTCTGGAGGACTCTGGATATATGTCTCGTGCGGCGTTTGTAATGGACAGATTTATGCGCACGATCGGACTTCCAGGGAAGAGCTTCGTGCCAATGCTTGTGGGCTTTGGCTGCACAGTGCCCGCCGTTATGTCCACACGAATGCTCGATTCTACTCGTGATAGAATTTTAACTGTCTTTATGACACCATTCATGTCGTGCGGTGCGAGGCTTCCAGTATATGCGCTATTCGGCTCGGTCTTCTTCGGCAAGAACGCTGGCATTATGGTATTCTCCCTCTACATAGCTGGTGGACTTTTAGCAATACTGACAGGACTTCTGATGAAGAAAACACTCCTCAAGGGGGAGCCGAGCTACTTTATAATGGAGCTACCGCCATATCACACGCCTAATCCACGCTCAATACTGCGTGCGGCGTGGGGAAGACTCAAGACGTTTGTAGTTCGTGCTGGCAAAATCATAGTGATCGCTGCGGCACTTCTGGGATTTTTAAATAGCCTTGGCACCGATGGATCGTTTGGCAATGAAGACGCTGAAAATTCTGTACTATCCGTTATCGGTACAACGATGACGCCAATATTCACCCCTATGGGTGTAGAAAGTGACAACTGGCCTGCAACCGTCGCACTCTTTAGCGGATTATTCGCCAAAGAGGCGGTTATCGGCACCCTCAATAGCCTCTATTCGCAGATGGACGCCGAGGCGGTTGTTATCGATGATGGTGAGCCGTTCAACCTTGGCAACGCCGTTAAAGAGGCGTTCGCCACTATACCTGCCAATCTATTTGGTGGCGAGGTGGAGGAGGAGACGGCGGATGTATCGCTAGCTGTCAGTATGCAACGATACTTTGATATGGGGCTTGTGCAGGTATACGCATATCTGATATTTATACTGCTATATGTGCCGTGTTTAGCGGCAGTTGGAGCGATAACAAGAGAGATCGGCGGCAGAATGACTATCATACTAGCCGCTTATACTACGATATTAGGATGGGTGGCGAGTACGCTTGTATTCCAGATCGGTAGCGAGCGTAACCCTATATGGATCGCCGTTGCCATTATACTACTGCTTGCGATGATAGTGGGATTGCGACTGTTAGGGAAGATGAGGGATAAAAACGGCGACAGCACACCTATCTCATTCAGCGGATGTAGTGGGTGTAGTGGTAGAGGCAGCTGTCATTAAATGATAGATCATAATTAAAATGGGCGGGCAAACCCCGCCCCTACACCAAAGCTGCACCTGCATTGCCGTTCTGTAGGGGTGGGGTCTGCCCACCCATTCTTAATACAAATCGATAATTTGTGAAAGCCTCTCAATAACCATCTCTGGCGTAACCCTCTGCATACAGATATTATCGCTACAGGCGGCGTAATTTTTGCCGTCGTAGCAGGGCGAGCAGGGAAGCTGTGCGGAGAGATAGCTAACATTTTTAGGCGTGAATGAGTTTGGGCTCGTTGCGCCAAAGATACTCACAAGCGGTCTTCCCATATAATATGCAATATGCATAGTACCGCTATCATGCGATACCACTGCCTTTGCGCCACCGATCAACGCCATAAGCTCTGGAATTGTAGTTTTGCCTATAAAGGAGGTAACGTTTAACCCATAAAACGCCTCCTGCGCCCATAGGTCGCCATTACTACCCACAAGCCCCACGTTAAACCCTTTATCTATCAGCATTTTCGCCAGTGCCACATAATATTCAATATTCCATCGCCGTAAACTACTAGACATCATTATATTCTTTGCCCCACCTGGAGCTAATAAGATCATATCAGATGGAGTTGCAACTATATTACTCTCTGCAAACGGAAACTCCATCTCTATGCTGTCATCCATGCCAGAGACGAGCCGTGCGTACTCTGTAGCGTGATATCTGCCAGGTATCAACGCCCTTCCACCAAAGCTACGTCTCTCGTTTGCAGATACAAATTTTGTTAGTAGTAGATATCTAGAATCGCTATGTGCTGTAATTATCAGGTCAAACCGTTCACCTTTAAGCTTTTGCCACGCCGACAGTACAGTTTTAGCCTTATCAAGCTTGCCGCCAGCTAGCCCCCTATTATCGATCGAAACAACATCATCTACCCCTTTGAAGGTATTGACTAGATCGACGATCTCGGTGCCGCAGAGCCACGTTATATGCGCATTGGGGTGTATTCTACGAGCCTCAGGAACGATAGTGGACGCCATAATTGCGTCGCCGATTGCCCCAAGCTTCACTATAAGTATCTTAAACATCTTCGCCCAGCTGATATAGAATTACCTGCGCCCTTGCAAGCGCAAAGTCGATATGGGTCTGCACATTCTCCTTCCCCACCAATTCGATAAATCCATCGTTTTCGATCACTCGGCGTGTGCTTGATTGCATGCCGATCCCCGATAGCACAAGCGTGACATCGTTCTTTTTGCAGTGGGCGTAGAAGTTTCGCAGGGCGTGCATACCTGTAGCGTCGATCGTAGGCACCTTGCGCATTCTCAATATAAAAACTTTCGGCATATTGTTGATCGATTCAAGGGTCTGCACTAGTTTATCCGCCACACCGAAGAAGAAGGGCCCATTAATCTCGTAAACACCTACGCCAGCTGGCACGATCTTATTTTCAATAGAGTCAGGATCCGATACATGCTCGTCGCCGCTAGCGTCAGCAATAATCTCGAGGTTCGTCACATCGCTCATGCGCTTCATAAATAGTAGCGCCGCCATAACAACGCCTGCCTGAACGGCAACGGTGATATCTAATAAAACCGTCAGCGATAGCGCAACCAACATCACAGCCAAATCGCTTCTAGGGGATCGCCGAAACGCCCATAACTCCTTCACATTTATCATATCCCACGAGATAACCATCAGAATACCAGCGATCGCCGTCATCGGAATCAGCTCCGCAACGTCGGCAAGGAAGAGCATTAGCAATAGAAGAGTTACGGCGTGAACTATCCCAGAGATTGGGCTTCGTGCGCCTAATTTAACGTTAGTAACAGTCCTAGCGATCGCCCCTGTGGCAGGGATACCGCCGAAGATACCAGAGAAGAAGTTCCCTGCTGCCTGTCCGATCAGCTCTGTATTAGAGTCGTGTCTGTCGCCTGTCATTCCATCTGCGATAACTGCCGATAGGAGCGACTCTATCCCTGCTAAGATCGCTATCGTAATAGCGTCTGGCAGAAGTAAGCGGATCCGCTCTAGCGTAACCTCTGGCATTGTTGGCATTGGGATACTGTTAGGAATACCGCCGAATACACTTTTAATCGTATCTACAGGGAGATTAAAGATCGCCACAACTGCCGTCGATATTGCGATTGCAAAGATATGGGCAGGGATCTTTCGCACCTTCTGCCTGATCGCAACCGTCAAAACAATCGTCAGTAACCCTATTGCAACGGCGTATAGATTGATCGTATGGGCGGAGCTTGCGTACTGTATGCACTTTTCAATGAAGTGCGGCGACAAAGAGCCATCTATATTGAATCCGAAGAAATCTTTTAGCTCTGTCGAGACAAGCACTATACCGATACCAGCGGTAAATCCAGTGGTGACAGGGTATGGGATAAACTTTATATATGTGCCAAGGCGAGAGTATCCAAAGATAAATAATAGGATACCTGCCATGATTGTAGCGATTATAAGCCCATCGTAGCCGTGCCGAGCCACAACGCCGTATACTATAACGACGAATGCGCCGGTAGGCCCTCCGATCTGATATTTGGAGCCACCAAGGAAGGAGATGAAGAAACCAGCCACAATGGCGGTGATAAGCCCCTTCTCTGGCGGTACACCAGAGGCGATGGCAAACGCTAATGCAAGCGGCAACGCAACGATACCGACTGTGAAGCCCGCCGTTAGATCCTTTACAAGATCTTTCTTGCTGTAGCCTCTCTTTAGAGTTTCAAAAAGTTTAGGTGTAATTTTGGCAAGTTTAACGTTCATTATGCCTTCCCTTATATGCTAGAAATGCCTTTCTATATGCGTCTCGAATCTTATCATCTGTTATAACGCTCGATAGCCTGTCGATCTCCGTCGCCTCGATCTCTGTTAGCTTCCGTAGCGGCTTCGTCCGTTTTTTCACCTTAGCCTTCACCTTTGATAGCGTAAAGCGCACGTCAGAGATCAGAGGAATCTCCTTAGAGATCCTCACGAGTAGCTCATCTTTAATATACGGAAGCTCTGCAATAAAGATCGGGTCTGCCACAGATACCAGCAGTACATTATCCTTTATGCGGTATGGGAAGGAGTTCTTTGCAATCTGCGCACCGACAAGATCCACCCAGCTACGCTTGAGGTGCATTATATCGGCAAGACGCTTATAGTGCGAGTTATCTCCACTGGACTGCTCTTTAAAAAGATCAGCTACAGAGGTTAATAACCCTCCGACTCTTCTCTTAGCATACCTGTTATACATCCGATTAGCTCCGCTACGCCATCTTTACTCAGCGACGATATCTTGAAAAACTTCTTTCCAAGCCCCTTTGCATACTCTGCAAACTCTGTAAGGTTATCCTGATTTGCAGAATCGATCTTTGTAGCTACAAGGATCTCCTCTTTATCAAGGATATCAAAGCCCTCGCCAGCCTCGTAAGAGTCAAGCTCCTGCCTGATAGCAAGATATCTATCGATCATCGATACCTCATCGGAGGAATCGATAAAGTGCAGTAGAATACGAGTGCGCTCGATATGTCGCAGAAATTGAAGCCCCAAGCCTACACCAGTGTGTGCACCCTCTACAAGCCCTGGCATATCAGCGATTACAAAGGCACCGCCGTATGAATCTTTTACCACTCCAAGCACAGGAGCAAGCGTTGTGAACGGATAGTCCGCAATCTTAGGCTTTGCCGCCGATACTACCGATATAAATGTGGATTTACCAGCGTTAGGGCTGCCCACTATGCCGACATCCGCAATAAGTTTCAGCTCTAGACGTACAGATCTGAACTCGCCAGCCTCACCATCCTCTTGCGTGCGAGGAGCCCTCTGCGTAGGGGTAGCGAATGCGCTGTTGCCACGTCCGCCTCTGCCGCCGTGCGCCAGGATAAACTCTGGAAGCTCCTCCGATATATCCACGATAACTTCGCCGCTCTCCTCGTCATATACGATCGTTCCAAACGGAACAGGAATTATAAGATCAGCCCCAGAGTGCCCAGTCTGGTCTCTGCCTCTGCCATTTTCACCATTTTCAGCTTTGTACGCTCGTTTATAGCGTAGGTCTAGAAGCGTCTGCGTACCTTTATCGCCACGAAGCACAACGTCGCCGCCAACGCCGCCATGACCGCCATCGGGGCCACCCTTTGGCACATATTTTTCACGACGGAAGCTAATCACGCCGTTGCCGCCATGACCACCCTCGACCGTCATTGTGAGTGTATCTACGAATTTCATCAAAGCTCCTTAGTAAAGCTATTTAGATTGTACAGTGCAAGGCAGCTTTAAGTTCTCCTTCGCTGGCGAAGGGGAATAATAGCTTTAAACAAAAAAACGGCAAAGAGTACTCTCCCTGCCGTCAGTATAAACAACTATCTAAAAGATCGGAAGCGAATTAAGCCATGCGCTCGTTGTATACAGATACAAACATGCCCTTATGACCCTTCTCTTCAAACTTCACATATCCATCGATTAAGGCGAACAGTGTGTGGTCTCTGCCTATGCCAACGTTATTGCCAACTTTATATTTGGTGCCACGCTGACGGATGATGATGTTGCCAGCGATAACTACTTCGCCGCCATATTTTTTAACGCCTAGGCGTTTACTGTTACTATCTCTTCCGTTCCTGGTACTTCCACCAGCTTTTTTATGTGCCATGTTAGTTCACCTTATCCTATGATCTTAGTAATTTTAACTCTAGTATAGCTCTGACGATGTCCTATACGTTTGCGATAATCTTTACGTGGTTTTCTTTTGAAAACCAAGATCTTTTCGCCTCTATCGCCACCGATAACTTCAGCTTCAACAGTTGCGCCTGTTATATTTGGCGTGCCAAGCTTAACATCTCCATCGTTAGAGATCATCAAAACTTCTTCAAACTTATATGTAGAACCATCTTCAACGCCTAAGAGTTCCACATTCAGAACATCCCCTTCTGCTACTGTGTACTGCTTACCGCCTGTTTTTATAACTGCCAGCATTCAACTAACCTCCGTCACTTAGAGCTAAGAACTCTAGCTTGAGATACAAAATTTGTCAAGCACTTTTTAGCCTAACCGTACAATCTACTTTCTCCTATACATTCCCCCTCTTTTATGATACCCTGACAGCCTGTTAAGGAGTTAATTTATGAGCAATTTACTGGAATCATTTCATCAGAAAGCAGCGACACTAAATAGAACTATCGTGCTTCCCGAAGGGGGCGACCATCGCACAATCAAGGCCGCAGCCACGATATTAAAAGAGAAACTTGCCAAACTCATAATCCTTGGAGATATTAATACCGTCACCGCCGCTCTAAAGGCAGAGGGGGTCGACACCTCCTCCCCTGATATACAGGTGATGGAGCCTGCTAAAGACCCTAAACTTGGCGAATACACAAGAAAATACTACGAAATGCGCAAAGCTAAAGGGATGACCGAAGAGGAGGCGTCGTACTCGATGATAAATGCGCTATACTTTGGCGCAATGCTTGTTAAAGAGGGGGTTGCCCACGGCTCTGTAGCTGGAGCGACTAGCATGACTGCCGATGTACTGCGTGCTGGATTAAAGGTTGTTGGTTCAAAGGGCGCTTCAAAGACCGTCTCCTCCTTCTTTATAATGGATACCAACAAAACAGAGTTTGGGGAGAATGGTACACTGCTATTTGCCGATAGTGCCGTAAACCCTGATCCAAACGCCGATCAACTTGCCGATATCGCAATGTCTACAGCGGAAAATTGCAAACTACTTCTGCATGCGGAGCCACGAATTGCTATGCTATCGTTCTCTACAAAGGGCAGTGCGGAACACTCTAATACGCAGAAGGTCGCAACAGCGGTTAGAACACTTCGAGATCGTGCGCCAGGGCTTATGGTAGATGGTGAAATGCAGCTCGACGCCGCCATTATCCCCACTGTAGCAGACAGAAAAGCCCCAGGCAGCACTGTTGCAGGGCGTGCTAATATATTAATCTTCCCAAATCTAGACGCTGGCAACATCGGATATAAACTTGTAGAACGTTTTGCCGATGCTCGTGCGATAGGGCCTATCATACAAGGTTTTGCAAAGCCGATAAACGATCTATCAAGAGGCTGTAGCGCAGAGGATATCGTCGATATGGTCGCTATCACAAGCGTACAGGAGTAGTATGAAGATACTCGCCTTAAATTGCGGTAGCTCCTCCTTAAAGTATCAGCTCTACGACTGGAAGTATAAACGTGTGGACTGTCTTGGGGTCGTAGAGAAGATCGGGCTTGATGAGCCATCTCTAAAACACCGCAACCTCGATAAAAGTTGCACACTGAAAGATTCAACGCTCACCACACATGCCAATGCGCTTACGCTCGTAGTTAACATGCTTTTAGATGGTATCTACGGCGAGATCAATAGCATGTCAGAGATCTATGCCGTTGGGCATAGAGTTGTCCATGGTGGTGATCGGTTTACAAGAAGCACTCGAATCACCGATACTGCTCTGGATCTTCTTGGCAAGATATCGGTGCTTGCGCCGCTACATAATCCACCAAACCTAGCAGGAATTCGTGCGGCTAAATCGATAATGCCCAATGCGTTGCAGGTGGCGGTATTTGATACAGCGTTCCACCAGAGTATGCCAGAGGTTGCATATCAGTATGCGATCCCTCGCAAGTGGTACAACGATCATCATGTGCGCCGATACGGCTTTCACGGTACTAGCCACCTATACGTCTCTAAAAGGGCGGCGGTTATGCTCGGTAAACCAGCTAAAGAGTGTAACCTTATCATCATGCATATCGGCAACGGCGTAAGCGTGACCGCTATCAAAAATGGCGTCAGCGTTGATACCTCCATGGGTTTCACTCCGCTGGAGGGTGCTATAATGGGGACGAGATCTGGCGATCTAGATCCTGCAATACCGCTCTATATGCAGCAACAGCTCGGAACGACCGCCGACGCTATCTCCGCCGCACTCAATAGAGAATCTGGGCTTTTAGGGATAACCGATAAATACGTCGACCGTCGAGATATCTTGCAATGCGCAGAAAAGGGTGATGAGCAGTGTAAACTAGCCGTCGATATGGAGATCTACCGCCTTAAAAAGTATTTCGGTATGTACGCCGCAACGCTCGGCAGGGTCGACGCTGTAGTGTTTACCGCTGGCGTTGGCGAAAACTCTGGGATTATACGGCAGGGTGTAATGGAGGGGCTGGAGCATTTTGGAGTCTTTCTGGATAGAGAGCTAAATCTTGCTACCGTCTCTAGCTCTGGTGAGACGATGATCTCTACAGAGGAGTCGCCTGTAAAGGTATTTATGATCCCAACTAACGAAGAGTTAGTGCTTATAGAGGATGTCGTTGGGGTGCTTGATGGCACATACGACGACCATATGCACTACAAATATTCATTTGCGTAAAAATTACAACTAACATAATGAACCCCTCTCTCGCCCTTCGGGCACCCTCCCCCCAAGG
>JAITWF010000070.1 GCA_031285415.1 Deferribacteraceae bacterium | reverse complement strand
GGGAGGGTGCCCGAAGGGCGGGAGAGGGGTTTCTTTTATAGGAGAGATTATATGAAAGTAGTAGCATTCAACGGAAGCCCAAACAAAGAGGGCAACACAGCTGCCAGCCTAGAGATAGTGGCAGAGGAGCTAAAAAAAGCAGGGATAGAGGTCGAAGTTATTCATATAGGCAATAAAGCTGTTCGTGGCTGTCTCGCCTGCGGAACGTGCGGCAAGAAGCAGAATGAGCAGTGCGCAATTGCAACTGATGACGTAAATCAGTGGATTCAAAAAGCAAAAGAGGCGGATGGTATACTATTTGGTGCGCCAGTACACTTTGCAGGGATCGCAGGCACTATGAAATCGTTTATGGACAGGCTTTTCTACGTATGCATGTCTAATAACGGTCTATTGAGACATAAAGTTGGGGCGGCAGTGGTCGCAGTGCGTCGCTCTGGTGGTGTTACATCGCTTGATACTCTCAATCACTTCCTAATGTTTGCCGAGATGATTATCCCTACATCAAACTATTGGAATGTAATCCACGGCACATCACCTAAAGAGGCGACACAAGACGCCGAGGGTGTGCAGATTATGCAAGTTCTAGGTAAAAATATGGCATGGATGATGAAGCTTGTCGAATCTGGCAAGGGTACGGTTGAAGAGCCGCAGAGAGAAGATAAGGTATATACAAGTTTTATAAGATAGTGTATGCTCGATCCTTTGAGGTTTGATTGTGAAAATATTTAAGTATACGGTTTTAGCCATATTTCTTGGCTGTTTGGTGGCGTCTGCCATCACTCTATGGAAGCTATATAGTATCGCCCAGACGTTGCCGCCAGTTGAGCAGATCACTAGCTATCGGTTTAATGAGCCATCGATGGTCTATGATGTGAACAATCGGGTGATTGCCGAGCTTGGAAATGAGCGCAGATATCCCATTCAGATCGATGAGATGCCGTTGCAGATCCGCCAGGCGGTGATTGCGGTGGAGGATGCTCGCTTTTATGAGCATAACGGTATCGATCTGATCGGTATCAGCCGTGCCGTCGTCACCAATATAAAATCTGGTCGATTTGCCGAAGGGGGCAGTACGCTCACCCAGCAGCTCACCAAAAATATCTTCTTCTCACCTGAAAAGAAGCTTATCAGGAAGTATAAAGAGGCTGTACTGGCCTATAGGATCGACAACTACCTCACGAAAGACGAGATACTAGAGTTTTACCTTAACTTTGTAAACTTCGGCAGAGGGGGCTACGGCGTGCAGGCGGCGTCTGTCAACTACTTTGGCAAGAACGCCAGCGATATGACGCTTGCCGAGTGCGCACTTCTGGCAGGGATACCGAAGGCTCCAGCGATCTACGCCCCACATATAAGCTACGAGAAGGCTTTCGATAGACGCAACTACGTGCTTCTACGCATGCATGAAAACGGCTTTATCAACGAAGAGCAGTACCTGACAGCGATCGAAGAGCCGATCGTAATAACCGATACAGTTCCTCTTCGATTGCGCCACGCTGGATACTTCCTCGACTACGTTCTGAAATATCTATCGGATGAGCTAGGGATCAGCGAGCCGCAGAATCAGGGGTTAAAGGTGTACACCACGCTTAATGTGGATTATCAGGCCTCCGCAGAGGCGGCAATTCGCAGTAACCTCAGAGAAAATACTAAAAGACAGGGCTATTTTGGGCGTGTTGGCAGTATAAACATCGCTTTAGATAACGATACCACTCTTGCTATGACAGGCGATGGCACAGAGATCCTTGCTGAACCAAAGTCTCTGCTGTCTGTACCGAGTTATCTATCTGCTATGGGATATAAGAAGGCGATCGTTAAGGATATAGATGATGAAAAGCTCACAATCTCGCTAGATAACGGTACCGCAGGCGTTGTAATGCTTATCGATAGCCGTTGGGCGTCTCCTGTCAGCACGGAGAAGAATCGCCCACAGCTGAGTGATTTCAGAACTATACTCGCCGTTAACGATATTATTTATGTGACGCATAAACAGGATGATCGCTACCTTCTGGAGCAAGATCCCCCTATGGAGAGTGCGCTTCTGGCTCTAGACCCACAGACAGGGGCGATACTAGCTATGGTAGGCGGATTTGCCTTTGAAAAATCGATGTTTAATAGGGCGGTACAGGCAAAACGACAGGTGGGGAGCGTGTTTAAGCCACTTGTATACTCTGTAGCGCTTGAAACAGGGCAGCAGGTAATGTCTAAGGTGTTGGATGCGCCGATCCTATCGACTCCAGACGACAACGGCATGACGTGGCGTCCAAAGAACTTTGAAGATCGATACTACGGCGTAACTACGCTTAAAGAGGGGCTTACACGCTCAAGAAATATCGTCACTATTAGGGTATCCGAGAGGGTAGGGCTGAAACGCATATTAAACTACGCCAAACTCTTTGGTATCACATCTGAATTGCAATCTGATCTATCTGTTACAATAGGATCGGGCTCGATCTCGTTGCAGGAGATGGTGTATGCATATACAACGTTCCCTAATATGGGGAAACGTCCATCGAGTCCATACTTTGTAACAAAGGTGGAGGATTCGGATGGCAATATCTTATTTGAGATAGCTCCGCCAGAGCATGTTGATGTTATAAAGCCGAAAACAGCGCAGATTATGACGGATCTCCTTATAAATGTTGTAGAGCAGGGAACTGGTGCCAGAGCGAAGGCGATTCACCGCCCTGTAGGTGTAAAAACTGGCACAACTAACGAAAATCGTGATACATGGTTCGTTGGATTCTTGCCAAACCTCGTAGTAGGTGTATGGGTGGGATTTGACGAGTTTAAAACTGGTATGGCAGCTGCTGGTGCACAGTCTGCTGGCCCTGCATGGGTGGAGTTTGTTAACGCTGTAGTGCCGACCCTACCCCTTGCGGTATTCCCTGTTGCAGAGGATGTACTATATCAGCGAGTTAATCTCGATACAATGGAGCCTACAAACGACTTTATCGGCGAGAATATCTCCTTTGAGCCGTACTCTATTGAGCCACCTCCTCCAGTGGATGACAACGCCACCGACACGCCCCCTATAAGCGCAGGGGTGACTACTACGGAGCAGTAGCGTATGATCCTACTCGTTACTCGCAATAAGAAGATGCAGGGCGTAAAGCTAATGCTAGAGAGGGCGGCAACAACCGATACCGCCGTCTTGATCGTTGGTGAGAAGGGCGTTGGGAAGAGTTCGTGTGCCAAGTGGATCCATGTCAATAGCAAGCGTTCCGCAAGTCTATTTGCAAAACTACCAGAAGAGTATATCTCAAAGAGGGCGCAGCTTGGCGACTATCTGAAAAATATAGGGGAGGGGACGCTCTTTATAGATGAGGTCTCTGCCCTTTCGATAGAGCAGCAGAGGGAGCTTCTGGAGGCGTTGTCTAGCAAAAAGTACGCATTTCGCCTGATCGCTACCAGCACAAAATCCCCTGAATCGCTCGTGAAACATGGCAAATTTGTGGAGGAGCTTTACTACCTCCTGGGTGTCACCCAGATAAAGCTGCCCACTCTGCGTGAGCGCAAAGACGATATACCGCTACTTATCGAGAGCATTGTTCAGCGGCATAATCAGGAGACGAACTCGGCACGCTCGATCGATAAAGAGCTTGCAGATATGCTCGCTTCACGTCACTGGCATGGCAACGCTCATGAGCTTGTAACTCTTCTGAACTACCTTTTTCAGTATAGCGAGGCGGAGATTATCAGTAGCAAAGATATCCCGATCTGGTGCGTTTCACAGCACTATACTGCAAGCAGTGCCGATAGTTTGAACTCGGAGCTACATAGAATGGCAGGGGAGCTACTGCAATCAGCCAAACAGCGAGGGATCTTTAACGTGTATGAGGAGTATGAAAAGCTTGTGCTGCCTCCGCTTGTTAGAGCGGTTTTGGATTATACCGATAGCAATAAATCCCAATCCTCTGAACTATTGGGGATAAATAGAAATACATTAAAGAAGATGATACGAGAGTACGACTTATAACTCCTAACACCCTCCCCTTGAGGGAGGGTCGAAGCGTTAGCTTCGGGGAGGGGTTGCAGAAAGAGACCCCCCACCGAAACACGTTGTGTTTCGACTCCCCCTCAAGGGGGGAGTGTTGGTGCGTAAGTGGATAAAAAACATTTAAGGATACAATAAATTGAAGATTAATAGAAAAGAGATAATCGCCGTTTTTAAAAGAGCAAATGAACCGATCAGTATAGTTTCGGTTGCAAAGGCGTTCAAAGTTGAGAAGAAAGAGATTAAGATTGCGATAGCACCGCTACTGCAAGATAAAACTATCATAAAGTATGGCAAACTGTACGGTCTGAAAGGGTTTAATATGCCGAAGCAGATCGATGAGGAACCACGACCTGTAAAGAAGGTCTCTAAAGTCCTGAAAGGGCGCATTGAGGCGCACCAAGATGGCTACGCCTTCTTTATCCCCGATGATTCTAGCCGTGAAGACCTATTCATCTCTGCCAACAAACTCAATAGCGCCGTTCATGGCGATAGAGTTGTGGCGAAGAAGGTTATATATAAAGGGAAACCAGAGGGGCATGTGCTTGAGATCCTCGAAAGAGGCACCACGCAGATAGTTGGTAGGGTGGAGGTAAAGAGGAATCACTACGTTGTGATACCGTTTCACCGCAAATTTGTACACCCTATATTTATCAGCAAGAGGGAGGAGCGGTATCGAGAGGATGATGTAGTTCTCTGCTCGATACATCGATATCCAGATTCGTACAACGATGCACGTGGCAAGATCGTCAAAGTATTAGGACGTTTGGACGACAAGGGAATTGAAAACCTTATCGTGATGAATAAGTACGAGCTCTCTGTCGATTTCCCTCAAGAGGTACAGCTAGCGGCTGAAAAGGC
Organism: Deferribacteraceae bacterium; assembly: GCA_031285415.1. Classification (GTDB taxonomy): domain Bacteria; phylum Chrysiogenota; class Deferribacteres; order Deferribacterales; family JAISNW01; genus JAITWF01. The sequence continues at coordinate 9,044 of JAITWF010000070.1, read as the reverse complement.
AGCAGCAGACCTGCCATCAGGCAAAGATAGCACACGCAAAGACTTTCGCAAACTCTTCACCGTCACTATCGATGGCGAATCGGCGAAAGATTTTGACGACGCTATCAGCCTTGAAAAAAGCCCTAAGGGGTACACATTATACGTGCATATCGCCGATGTGTCGCACTACGTTCAGCCCGATAGCTCACTAGATAGAGAGGCGTATCGAAGGGGAACGAGCGTATACTTCCCAGAGTTCGCCATCCCAATGCTGCCGATGGTTCTCTCGAATGGGTCGTGCAGCCTAAACCCTAACGCCGATCGATATACGATGACGATAAAGATTAGCTACAACAACAAAGGGGAGAGGCAGTCGGCAGAGATCTATCAATCCGTAATAAAGAGCGATTATAGGCTCACATATAAGTACGTAAATAGCGTGCTAGCAGGTGATGAGGTATGCGAGGCGGAGTTGCAGACGCTTATAGGTAACGCTAATGAGCTATTAACGGCTCTGAAATCTAGACGAGAGAAGCAGGGAACTATAGAGTTTGATCTACCAGAGGCAGATTTTGTATTCGACGTAGATGGCAATATTGTGGAGATCTTGCCCGAAGAGCGTGGAGTTTCGGAGCGCATTATCGAAAATTTTATGATCGAGGCGAACGAGGTTGCGGCAGAGCGCATAGAAAAAGGTTTGAAATATGGGATCTTTCGTAATCACGATAAACCAGACTTCTCTAAACTTATATCGTGGTCGAAATTTGCTGCGACATTTGGCGTAATGGCTGGGAAGATCCCTGAAAATATAGAACCGAAATCTGTGCAAAAGCTATTCCAATCCATAAACGGCGGCAGGGCTGCATATCTGCTACAATCTATGCTGGTTCGAAGTATGCAGAGGGCAGAGTATTCGGCGGAGAATATTGGTCATTTTGGGCTCGCCTCCGAGTGTTACACACACTTCACCAGCCCAATCCGCCGCTACCCTGATTTATTGGTTCACAGATTGTTGAAATACATCTGTTTCAGCGAAAAATTGACAGTAACAGAAGAGAAACTAGATCTGATGGCGAAACATTGTTCTACTATGGAGAGAAATGCCGATGACGCAGAGAGAGAGGTTCATCTATATAAGAAATTGGCGTATATACGTAATAATTCCGATATGGAGTTCGACGCATATATAAATCGTATCTCTAATAATGGACTTTTTGTATTCCTTGATAAGTTAATGATAACAGGGTTTATAGATATAACATCGCTGCCTCGTGGGCGATATTACGCCGATATCGATGGCGGAATGCTAACAAACAAGAGTGGTGGCATAAGGTACCGCCTTGGGGATCGTGTAAAGGTTGCATGGGTTAGCACTGATATCGATAGACTTGAGGCAGAATTTGATCTGATAAATGAGTGAAAATAAAATATTGATTTAAAATTGTGCCAACTCTTCTTGACATTACTCTAAAGTGAGTCTACTATCACCCATAGGTTGCCTGCCAATGAAAAAATGCTTATGTATTAGCATTTTGGCAGAGATTAAACTTAAGGAGAAATGTTATGTTAGCTTCTTTTTTGAGTCCTAGTGTGCTCCTCGCATTACAAATCATTGTAGTGCTAGGGGCAATCTTTATCGGTGTTCGTCTTGGAGGTATAGCTATAGGCTATTCTGGCGGTATCGGTCTTATACTGTTATGTCTCTTTTTAGGCATGGACCCTGGTGGGGTTACGGGTAGCAAGGTTCTGATTCCGATAGATGTTATCTTGATTATTATGTCTGTTATCGCCGCAATCGCTGCAATGCAGGTTGCAGGTGGACTTGATTATTTGGTGCATTTGGCAGAGAAGCTTCTGCGAAAAAACCCTAAATATATTACATTTCTTGGGCCAGCAGTTACATACTTTTTAACTATCTTTGCAGGTACAGGGCATACGGCGTTCTCAGCGCTTCCGGTTATTGCAGAGGTGGCTAAAGAGCAGGGCGTGAAGCCATCAGTGCCGTTAAGTATCTCTGTTGTTTCATCTCAGATAGCGATCACCGCCTCCCCAGTCTCTGCTGCGGTTGTATTCGTGAGTGGCGCACTGGAGCCTCTCGGCGTTGGCTACACCACGCTTCTTGCGATCTGTATCCCTACAACGTTTGTTGCATGTATGATAACTGCGTTTATCTGCAACCTTTTCAACACTGATCTATCAAAAGACCCTGTATATCAGGAGAGATTGAAGAAAGGTTTGGTTCAGTTCAGAGGTCAGCAGGTGTATGAGGAGAAGAAGGGCGCAAAGCTGTCTGTACTGCTCTTTTTAGGCGGTATCTTTGCGGTTGTTCTCTATGCAAGTGCTATCAGCAATAATGTACAGTGGATTAAAAATCCGGTAGTTGGTCGTGATGCCGCTATCATCATGTTTATGCTCACAATCGCCACGCTTATCGCAGTTTTTTGCAAGATCGACACCGAGAAGGTGTTCAACGCTTCAACATTTAAATCTGGTATGACTGCATGTATCTGCGTTTTGGGCGTTGCATGGCTTGGCTCTACATTTGTAAGCGGTAATATTACAGGCATTCAGGGCGTAGCCTCTGAAATATTGGGCAAATATCCATGGATGTTGGCTGTAACACTCTTCTTTGCAAGCGCACTGCTATACTCGCAGGCGGCTACAGCAAGAGCTCTTATCCCAACGGCGATCCTGCTAGGTGTTGATCCTGTAACGGTAGTGGCATCGTTTGCGGCAGTTGGTGCGCTATTTGTTCTGCCAACATACCCAACACTTCTTGCAGCAGTCCAGATGGACGATACAGGTACCACTAGAATTGGCAAATATGTGTTTAACCATACATTCTTTGTGCCAGGCGTATTGGCAATAGCGATCTCTGTTGCGCTAGGGTTCCTTGTTGCACCTATCTTAATATAGGGTAACTGATATTGAAATAGAAAGGGTCGTACGCAGGTACGGCCTTTTTTTGTCATAACGATTGTTGCCAAAAGTTACGAAAGAGTGTATCGTGACGGCGAAGGTATTATATTATGACAAACAACATTAAAGATCTGCCATTTGAAGAGCTACGCCGCAACTTGAGCGGCGAGTTACATACGGATACACTCCGAAGAGTTATGCTATCCACCGATGGTGGGCTTTATCAGGTAGCTCCAGCTGCCGTTATCTATCCAAATAGCACCAACGATATCGTCGTAGCGGTGAACTTTGCTCAAAAGCATGGTATCGCTATCCACGCAAGAGGGGCTGGCAGTGGGCTTTGCGGCAGTGCGATCGGAGATGGTATCGTCGTAGACTTCTCAAAGTATATGAACAAGATGCTCCACTTTGATCCCGAACTACAGGAGTTTACATGCGAGCCAGGCTATAAGTATGGCGAGCTAGAACGACTATTAAAGGGAACTGGATTATTCTGGCCACCATCCCCCTCTAGCGGCGAATATGCCACATTCGGCGGCATGTTTAACACAAACGCTGGCGGCGGATACTCTGTGAAATATGGCAACGTCGCCGACTATCTGATAGATGCCGAGGTGGTTTTCGCCGATGGCACCGTGCGTACACTTAGCGATATTGCCGCTACCCCAACCGCTCAACTGCCAGCTGGATTAAAGGGATTATATGATCTGATCACCAAAAATAGCGATAAGATCAAGGGTGCATACCCTGATATCCCGTGCAACGTCTGTGGATACGAGCTTCGCCATCTTACCGAAGGGGGGAGGCTCAATCTGCATAAACTTCTTGGCGGATCAGAGGGTACGCTAGGGATCGTCACTAAACTCAAGTTTAAAGTTGTAAAGAAGCCAATACATAGCACGCTGATAGTGGCGTACTTTAACGATATCTTGTCCGCTGCCAAGGCGGCACAGCTTGCGCTCACCAGAAGCCCTGCTGGGATAGAGATTATGGATAAATCACTCCTACGTGTAGCAAGGGAGCAAGATCCGTCGCTACGTACGAAGATCCCTGATGGATTTGATAATGTGCTGATGTTTGAATTCGAATCCGATAGCGCAGATGAGGTGAAAAGGGTCACCGAGGCGTGTATCGATGAGATAAAGGAGCAGAACCTTTCGCCAAATATCTCGATAGCACTGACAGAGGCTGATATGGCGCAGTTTTGGGCTGTGCGCAAGGCGGCGGTGCCGATCCTATACCTATTGAAGGGGCGCAAGAAGATCCTACCACTAGTAGAAGATGCGGCTGTGCCTGTAGATCGTCTCGTGGCGTACTTTCACGGATTATACGAGATCTTTGAACGTCACGACGTGCAGTTTGTGCTATACGGACATATCGCTAAAGGATTATTGCATTCAAGACCACTCCTCGATATGAAAGATGCTGGCGATATAGATCTGTTAAGGGTAATAGCCGACGATGTGTTTATGCTTGTGAAGGGGCTTGGCGGCACGATCTCTGGCGAGCATGGCGATGGACGAGTGCGCTCCTGCTATATTCCTTTACAGTACGGCGATCTCTTTGATACATTCCTGTCTGTAAAGGATCTGCTAGACCCAAATCGGATCTTTAACCCCGATATTATCACTAGCTCCAACCCGAACCAGATGAAGGAGAATCTGCGCTACGGCAAAGATTACGACGCAAAGGAGATCGACAAGAGCCTGTTGATATGGGAAGATGGTATGGCTGTGGAGGTGGAAAAGTGCCACGGCTGCTCAAAATGCACCACCGTTACCGTCGCAACTCGCATGTGTCCTGCATATAAAGCTACTCGAGATGAGGCAAGCGCACCAAAGGCGAAGGCAAACCTATTACGTGCCTTGATTAGCGGAAAGATTCAGGATAAAGAGCTTTATAGTAGCGCATTTAAGTTCGTTATGGATCGCTGTCTCAACTGTGGAAGCTGCACTAAAGAGTGTCCGTCGCAGGTGAATATCCCGAAGATGGCTCTAGAGGCGAAAAGCCAATATGTGCGTAAATTCGGTTCACCGCTAGAGCATAAGATCGTGACGAACTTCGAGCTTTTTGGCAGATATACACGCAAACTATTCCCGATAGTGACGCCTATCATGCGTATCAAGGCGATGAGAAAGATCGTCGAGAAGACCGCTGGCGTGGCTTCCGAGAGGGAGTTTATTAAGTTTAATACAAAGTCGCTATACGACAGGCTTTCAGACGTCGTCGGCAGCGGAGATAAGAAAGCCCTCTACTTTGCAGGATGCTACGCCTCCTACGTACGCCCCGATATCGGCGTGAGTACCGTTAGTGTGCTGAATAAACTTGGGTATCAGGTATTCGTTCCAGAGCAGCACTGTTGCGGAATTCCACACCTATCGAAGGGGATGGCAGAGGGTACGAGAGATAAGATCGAAGATAATCTGAAAAGCTGGGGTAAACTGCTTGATGAAGCTGATGTTATCGTGGTAAGCTGTTCATCATGTGGATTATCACTTACAAAAGAGTGGGGATACTATATCGGCGGCGAGCTGATCGAGAAGGTTAAGCGGAAGACTAAGCATGTATCGCAGTTGATCAACGATATCGAGCTGAAAACCGATACGCCTATATCTGTAGCGTACCATTCGCCGTGCCATATGCGCCTAATGCCTGATCCTACGGCAAGCTTAAGGGTGTTGTCTAGTATAGATGGCGTAAAGGCGGTATCTCTATCGAGTAGCTGCTGCGGAATGGCTGGCAGCTGGGGGATGAGTGCATCGCACTACGAAGAATCTGTAAAGATCGGCACGCCGATGGTGATGAGCCTGATCGAGAGCGACTGCAATATATGCGCTACAGATTGTCCAACGTGCGAAATGCAGTTGAAACATCTGAGCGATAAGCCTATAATGCATCCGGTTGAGATCGTAGACAGTATATTACAATAAAAAGTGGGGGAGTTTGAATGTTTGCAAAAGATGGATATCCGTTTATAATAGTTTCGGGGATAGTATTAGTAGTGTTGGTCTTTTTGCCAAAGTCACTTTTGGTTTTTCTCGCAGTTCTTGCATTTGCGATGATGTTATGGTTCTTTCGCGACCCAGAGCGTATCTCTCCGCACGATGAGAAGGCGATCGTATCGGCGGCAGATGGCAGAGTCGTAGAGATATCAGATGTTGTGATCGATGGTGATAAGTACAAGAAGATCAGCGTTTTTATGAACGTGTTTAGTGTACATGTAAACCGTATGCCCTTTGCAGGGATAGTTGAGCGGATAAATCATATCGCTGGCGGATTTGTGAATGCGGCTAAGCCAGAAGCCTCTGCTAGCAACGAAAGACAGGAGTTCCATGTGCGCACCGCCTACGGCAAGATGATTATCACACAGGTGGCAGGGCTTGTAGCTAGACGTACAGTGACATACCTCGAGCCTGGTGCCTCTTCATCGAAGGGCGATCGGATCGGTATGATAAAGTTTTCATCTAGAGTGGATCACTATCTGCCAGAATCTGTGAAACCAGAGGTATCTTTGGGGACAAAGGTGAAGGCTGGGATATCAACTATTGCAAAATGGTCTTAATATAGCGTAACGGAGGCGGTATGCCAGAATTTTCGATAGAGTTAGTGCTTTTGGTGCTATCATTCCTTTTTCTTGTTAGTGTAATGATCTCAAACGCTAGCTCACGTTTTGGTGTACCTGTCCTGTTGCTATTTTTAGGCGTTGGAATGTTCTTCGGTAGTGATGGGATCGGCATAAAGTTTGATAATATGCTGGTAGCCCAAGCTATCGGCACCTTCGCCCTCTGCATTATCCTCTTCTCTGGCGGTCTTGACACCAAAGTCGACGATATAAGGCCGATCTATAAGGCTGGAATAAGCCTTGCGACCGTTGGAGTGCTTCTGACCGCCCTACTGACAGGCGGATTCATCTGGCTGGCTGGCGGATTGCTCTTTCCAGATGCTAATATTACGCTTCCAATGGCGATCCTTCTCGCCTCTATCATGTCATCGACCGATTCAGCCTCAGTTTTTGGCATATTGCGCACCAAAGGGATCTCACTTAAAAATAATATTCAGCCGCTACTAGAGATGGAGTCGGGCAGCAACGACCCTGTCGCATATATGCTTATAATCACCTTTATACAGATTATAAGCACTCCAGAATCCGCAACGGTACTAGGTACCATTGCGTCGATGACATCACAGCTTGCTATAGGAGCTGTTGCTGGCTATGTATTAGGCAAAGTCGCCGTTAAATTAATGAACTGGCTTGAGCTTAGCAATAATTCGCTATATCCAGTGTTACTCTTCACCTGCTGTATCTTTATCTTCTCTGTTACCGCATTTATAAAGGGGAACGGATACCTTGCGATCTATATAGGCGGACTTGTGATCGGTAACTCAAAGTTCTACACAAAGCGCACATCGGTACGCTTTTTCGACGGTCTTGCATGGCTTAGTCAAGTTACGATGTTCTTGGCGTTAGGCCTACTAGTAAACCCTAGCGAGCTTATAAAGGTGATTGTGCCGTGTGTGCTGATCTCGCTCTTTATGCTTCTCGTCGGACGCCCTGTCAGCGTATTTGTCAGCACCCTTCCATTTAACTTCACCTTCAAGCAGAAGCTCTATATCTCATGGGTGGGGCTGCGTGGAGCTGTGCCGATAGTGTTTGCAATACTTCCAATGGTGGATGGAGTGCCAAACGCACAGCTGATGTTTAATGTGGTGTTCTTTATCACCCTTATCTCGCTTCTACTGCAAGGTTCCACGATCACAATAGTTGCAGATCTGCTAGGGGTCTCTGGCGAGCCTGTAAATAAAGAGCAGTTGAAAGAGTTTGATATGGAGTTTTCAGACGATATTAAATCATCTATGACGGAGATCACCCTAACAGATGAGATCTTGGAGCGAGGCAACAAACTTATCAATATGGGTATGCCCGATAAAGCACTTGTAGCGATGGTGAAGCGTAGCGGAAAATACTTTATCCCTAGAGGAAATACTGAGCTTGCGGCAAAGGATGTTATGCTTGTTATCGCCGATAGTCCAGAGGCGATCAAGGAGACGTATAAAGTTTTAGGGCTTAAAAGGCGGTATTGAGTATTGGACAAAGATATAGAACGAGCCCTTCCGTGGGTAGTATCCGTTGCGTTATTCATGAAGATGCTCGATACCACCATCATGAATACCTCCCTCCCCTCAATCGCCGTAGATTTTAATGAAAGCCCACTGGAGATGCAATCGGTCGTCGTAAGCTACCTCCTCACATTAGCCCTCTTTATGCCGATCTCTGGCTGGATCGCCGATCGATTCGGCGTGCGCAACGTATTTATCTTTGCAAATATCGTCTTCATGATCGGTTCACTCCTTAGTGCAATCTCTGGCTCCGTCACAGAGCTAGTGCTTGCACGGATCGTACAAGGCTTCGGTGGCGCATTCTTAGCCCCTGTAGGACGTTTGGCGATTATTAAGGTGTTCCCTCGCAGTAGACTCACAGAGATGTTAAGCTTCATCTCGATCCCTGCCCTTATGGGACCGCTTGTGGGGCCTGCCGTCGGCGGATTCCTCTCACAGTACGCCTCGTGGCACTGGATCTTTCTAATCAATATCCCTGCTGGCATATTTGCATCATTAGCCGCCGTGAAGTATATGCCCTCATTAAAGGTGGAGGGGCTTGCACGCTTTGACTGGACAGGCTTTGCCCTCGTCGGATTCTCCCTTATCTGTGGCACGCTTGGATTAAAGACCGCTACAGGCTTCTATATCCCCTCTATCTACGCTATGCCGCTTGTTTTAGCTTCATTTATATTACTGATCTGGTATGTAGTTCATGCCAAACGAGTTAAATTTCCACTATTCGACCTAAAGGTCTTTAAGATTCGCAGCTTTAGCGTTGGAATAGTTGGCAATATCTTCGCTCGCCTTGCTAGCGGCACTATGCCGTATATGACACCGCTTCTATTGCAGGTAGGGCTTGGATATTCACCATTCTATGCAGGGCTTCTCCTGATCCCTAGCGCAATAATGTCGATCTTTGGTAAACAGCTCGTTACGTACCTATTGAAAAGGGTGAGCTATCGATTGTTTCTATGCACCAATACTGTGCTAATAGGCGTGTTTATGATGCTTTACGCTACGGTTGGGCATGATACACCGCTCTGGCT
>JAITWF010000166.1 GCA_031285415.1 Deferribacteraceae bacterium | reverse complement strand
GATTGCGGATCAAGTCCGCAATGACGGAAAACAGGAGTGCCATATGCTTAACATCTTAATTATCGACGACGACCCTGATATATTAAACTTCTATAAAACCCATCTAGATGGCTTCCATGCCGATATGTTCTCCGATATAGAGAGCGCAAAGAGTGCATTCAAAGATAGCACAAAGGATGGAGTATTTCCCTACGATATAGTTATAATCGACTGGCTTCTGCCTGGAAATATGACGGGCGTGCAGTTTGCTAGCTGGATACGAGCAGAGTGTGCCGATGGCAAATATCCGTTTATCCTGATGAGTACGGTGCAAAGCTCGATTGATCATGTTCAAGAGGCACTTGCAGAGGGGTGTGACGACTATATTCGCAAACCTATAGATGAAAAAAACTTTAAAATTCGTATCGCTGTGGCAAAACAGCAGGTGACACATCGCATAATGCGTCGAAAGGCGGAGCTCTCTCTAAAGGAGCTACACAAACATATGCGAAGTGTGCTCGATTCGTTTCACATCGGTACAGTCCTTTTGGATAGAGAGCTCAACGTCATCTACTATAACGAGATTGCGGCTAATATCGCTCATGGCAGTATCGTAATAGGGCGAAAGCTCTCTGACACGCTAGATACATCAGACCACTATCGCAACCTTATAAGGGAGTGGAGGCGCAACCACAAAGCCCCTCTAGCCGTTCAGATTGCCAGCGACTACTGGCTAGAGCTTGAGGTGTATGACTCTTATGAAGAACCTGATAAATACTTGCTATATATGCGTGATATCACAGAGGTTATGCGCATTAGAAACGCTAAAGCATCGAGCTCTAGCATGTATCGAGGGGATAGCTTGGCGGCTGTGCGCATACGCCAACAGATCGAGACGATCGCCGCTGGCGATTGGAATGTGCTGATAGAGGGGGAGACTGGCACAGGGAAGGAGGTTGCGGCAAGGTTGCTGCACGATTGTAGCCCTCGAAGCGATAAGGTATTTTTAGCTGTCAACTGTGCAGGGCTTACCGAAACATTAGCCTCTAGCGTACTCTTTGGACATAAGAAAGGTTCATTTACAGGCGCCGTTAACGATCATAAAGGATACTTTGAATCGGCAGCTGGCGGCACGCTATTTTTAGATGAGATCGGTGATATCTCACCAAGCTTGCAGGTAATGCTGTTGCGTGCTATCGAGCTAAAGGAGATCACTCGTGTTGGCGATACGCTACCTCGTGCCGTCGATGTGCGAGTGCTTGCGGCAACGAATAAATCGCTTGCGAATGAGATAAGAAATGGCGCATTTCGAGCGGATCTCTACTATCGCCTTAATAGTGCATATATCAAGCTTGCGCCACTTAGGGAGCGCAAAGAGGATATACCGATGTTTACACGGTATTTCCTAGATAATCATAGATTGCAATATTCATCTGGACATTGCAAGATAAGTAATGACGCAATGAAGATATTAATGAACTATTCATGGCCAGGCAATATCAGAGAGTTAAAGAGTGTAATACAATTTGCAGCGGTGCAGGCGACAGATGGGCTTATTACCCCTAATGAACTGCCGCAATCGCTATTTAATGCTGATGAGGCGAAGATCTCGATCATTCAAGATCCGGATGAGGCGCAAACGATAGCAAATGCAATCAAGATCGCAAGGGGCAACCTATCAGAGGCGGCACGCCTATTAGATTTCTCTAGAGCTACATTGTATCGAAAATTAAAAAAGTATAAACTACAGTAGGTGTATTATGAAAGGAGTGTTCCTCGTTGTATTGAGCATGTTACTATTATCGGGCAGTGCATTCGCACTGACTCCAGCCGAGACCGATGCCGCCCTTCAAAAGAGCGTTACCCAGACGATGGCAGCTCGTGGTATGGAGGTGCTGGTGGATGTCGCAAGAGTACAAGAGATGAAGGATCTGAAAGGATTCTACTATTATAAGATAACTGTCAAAGATAAGAAAAAACCTGCTATGTCGCAAGATCAGTACCTATTCTTTAATGGTACATATATTGTACCCGATTTTATAAATGCAGCGAGCGGCGCAAGCCTTGCAAAAGATCTTAAATTCGATCTCTCTATTACTGATATAGATACATCGAAGCTATCATTAATCTACGGCAAACGTGGGGCAAAGAATACGATCGTCAAGATCACAGATTTTGAATGCCCATACTGCCGCAAAGCGAATGAATATATCGAGAGTTTAGTGAAAGGTCGCAACGATGTAGCAATATATATTATGCACCTTCCACTAAAGATTCATAAGAAGGCGATTCCATTCGCAGAGATCTTTGAAGCTGGCAATATTATGGGCAAAAACTTTAGCCACGAACTCTTTTCAGACGATAAACTACTCGCCATGACAGATGAAGAGGTTATAAACTACTTTGCGGCAAAAAGTGGCGACGCAGCGAAGTTTAAAGGGCTTTTGAAATCAGAGCAGGTGCAGAATATCTTGAAAAATAGCCAAACACAGACAGAGGCGTTAGCTATTACCGCTACCCCTGTGATCTTTATAAATGGCAAACGTGTAGACGGCTTTGATCAGGCACTGATCAATAAAGGGTTTAGTGGGTTTTAACGATGAGAGCAATATATATTGGGCTACTACTGCTGCTTTCAGCATGTACCGATGTTGGTAGCTCAAATATAGATAACTTGAAGGAGCAGGGTGGCGAACCTGAAGTCAGATCTGAACTTCGTATCGCTATGGAGGGGGATATGACCCTTCCTCATAGCGAGCGCCCCTCTGGCGTTCAAGAAGGGGAGGGCGCAAACGATTGGAGTAGTGCGCCGAGGCTAAACCCTAATCCTCTTCCAGATAATTGGAGCGCAATCCTTGCATGGGGGCAGGTTTATGCTACTGCAATGGAACCAAACCCTAATGTTGATTATCCGTTAGTA
>JAITWF010000138.1 GCA_031285415.1 Deferribacteraceae bacterium | reverse complement strand
CGTTGCGATGGACTCTGCTCGTACGGCGTTGCGTTTAGGCTCTGACGATGTTACGATCGTATACCGACGAGGCAGAGATGAGATGCCAGCTCGCCACGAAGAGATTGAGAATGCTGAGGAGGAGGGTGTCAAGATGATGCTCCTGACGGCACCTCTAGAGGTTTTGGGTGAGGAGTTTAAGGTGACGGGCTTGCGCTGTCAGCGGATGGAGCTTGGCGAGCCAGACGCCTCTGGTAGACGACGCCCTGTACCTATTGAGGGGAGTGAGTTTACCCTCGATGTTGATACTGTAATTGTTGCGATAGGGCAGAGTCCGAATCCGCTAATAAGATTGACTACGCCTGGCATGAATACCGAGCGTTGGGGCGGCATTATAGTGAATGAGGAGACGATGGAAACCTCAAAATCAGACGTATACGCAGGGGGCGACGCCGTGACTGGTGCTGCAACCGTTATCTCCGCAATGGGAGCTGGCAAAAAGGCAGCCGAGGGGATAGATAGGAAGATAAAAATAGCTAGGAGCTTGATATAATGGAAAAGAGACGACTTGTAAATATTGACGGCAACACTGCCGCAGCACATGTGGCGCACGCTACGAACGAAGTAATAGCAATATACCCGATAACTCCATCCTCTGTGATGGGTGAGATCTCCGATGAAAAATCCGCTAGAGGCGAAAAAAATATATGGGGGTTCGTGCCACGAGTGGCAGAGCTTCAATCAGAGGGGGGTGCCGCTGGTTCCGCCCACGGTGCGCTTGCTGTAGGCTCGCTCACCACCACATTCACAGCTTCACAGGGGCTTCTCCTGATGATCCCTAACATGTATAAGATCGCTGGCGAATGCACTCCAACTGTTTTTCACGTCAGTGCAAGGGCTCTTGCTGCACAGGCGTTATCGATCTTTGGCGATCACTCCGACGTAATGGCGGCTCGTGCGACTGGCTGGGTGATGGCTGTGGCAAATAACCCACAAGAGGTTATGGATATGGCTCTTATCACACAGGCGACGACGTTGCGCTCTCGTGTGCCAGTGCTACACTTCTTCGATGGATTCCGCACCTCGCACGAGATGGCGATGGTAGAGGAGCTTACCTTCGACGACATGCGCCATATGATAGATGATGAGCTAGTGCGTGAACATCGTAAACGTTCACTCTCCCCAGATCGCCCATTCATAAAGGGAACGTCCCAGAACCCAGATGTATACTTTCAGGGTCGTGAGTCTGCAAACCTTCTATACGATAAAGTTGGCGGTATTATGCAGGCGGAGATGGATAAATTCGCTAAACTTACAGGGAGACAGTACCACCTTGTAGAGTATTACGGCGATCCAAACGCCGAAGATATTATCGTAGTAATGGGATCCGCTGCCGATGTTGCCGAAGAGGCGATCGATACGCTGAACGCACAGGGAAAGCGATACGGACTTATCAAGATTCGTCTATTCCTGCCATTTCCAGTGGAGGCGTTTGCAAAGGCGTTGCCAGCTACTACAAAGCGTATTGCAGTGCTAGACCGCACAAAAGAGCCTGGCAGCACTGGCGAGCCGCTATATCAGCTGATACGCACCGCTATCAGTGAATCTATTGATGATGGTCTACTGAAATCTGCGCCGAAGGTTATCGGTGGCAGGTTTGGACTTGGTTCAAAAGATTTTACCCCTGCTATGGTAAAGGCTGTGTTTGACAATCTTGTACACGAGATCCCTATGAAAAACTTCTCTGTGGGGATAGAGGATGACGTATCGCATAAAAGTATTCCATACGACGCCAGCTGGACGACCGATATGACAGGCGTATACAACGCAATGTTCTACGGTTTAGGCTCCGATGGTACCGTTGGGGCAAACAAGAACACCGCTAAGATTATCACTAGCGAAGCGAATAAAAACGTTCAGGCGTACTTCGTGTACGATTCTAAAAAATCTGGATCGATGACCACATCGCACCTACGCTTTGGCGATACAAAGATTCGTAGCTCGTATCTTATACAGAGGGCGGATTTTATCGCATGTCACAACTTTAGCTTCCTAGAGTATTACAATATCCTTGCACCTATCAAACGTGGCGGAATATTCCTGTTAAATAGCCAATACACCGCTGACGAGGTGTGGAATCATATCCCAGAGAACGTTAAACGGCAGATCGCTGAAAATAACGTTAAATTTTACACTATAAACGCCGTTGATATCGCGGAGAAGCTAGGATTAGGCTCACGTGTGAATATGATCTTGCAGGCAGCGTTCTTTAAGATCAGCGGAGTAATCCCTGCTGACACTGCAAAAGAGGCTATCTCGAAAGCGATCAAAAAAACGTATGGCAAATACGGCGATAAAACAGTTGAGCAGAATATAAACGCTATGCAGGAGGGTTTTGACAAGGTTGCACCTGTTAAATATCCTGAATTCAATGGCTCTTCAACTGGCGTTATCCCATTTGAGATCAAAAACCAGTGTACGCTATCGAAAGACGCACCAGAGTTTGTGTGCAACACGATCGGTATGCTTGTGGCGAATGAGGGGGATCGGGTGAAGGTATCGCAGATGCCGATAGATGGCAGCTGGCCGCTATCCACCGCTCGCTATGAGAAGCGCAATATTGCTAATAATATTCCTGTATGGGACTCCGAGATCTGCACCCAGTGCGCAATGTGTTCATTCGTATGCCCACACGCCGCTATACGCCTGAAAGTTTACGAGGCAGACGCACTGAAAGGTGCACCAGAGACCTTCAAAAACACCGACGCTAAAGGGAAAGACTTTGCAGGGATGAAAGCCTCTCTACAGGTAGCTCCAGAGGATTGCACAGGCTGCGGAGCATGCGTATTTAACTGTCCAGTGGTAAACAAAACAGATGCCTCTAAAAAGGCTATCAATATGCAACATCAGGCACCGTTGAGAGAGCAGGAGGCGGCAAATTTTGAGTTCTTCCTCTCTATCCCAGAATTGGCTGTGGAGAAGTACTCTAAAACCAACATAAAAGGTGTACAGCTCGCTCCGCACCACTTTGAATTCTCTGGCGCATGTGCAGGTTGCGGCGAAACGCCTTATGTGAAGCTGCTTACAGGTTTGTTTGGTGATAGATTGCTGATCGCAAACGCTACAGGCTGTTCATCGATCTACGGCGGCAACCTACCTACAACGCCATATTGCACTAGAAATGACGGCAGAGGGCCAGCTTGGGCGAACTCGCTATTTGAGGATAACGCTGAATTCGGATTTGGTATGCACCTGGCGGCTGTACAGCAGCAGGAGTTTGCAAAGTCGCTACTCAATAATTTAACTCCACAGCTTGATAGTGCGCTGGTGGATAGGGTGCAGAACGCTAACCCTAGCGGTCAGGCAGAGGTAGAGGCTCACCGTGCCAACGTAGAGGCTTTAAAAGTTGCAGCCTCTAAACTCAATACAGTAGAGAGTAAAAATTTTGTATCGGTTGCCGATCACCTTGTGCAGAAATCGGTATGGATACTCGGCGGCGACGGTTGGGCGTACGATATCGGCTACGGCGGACTCGATCACGTTATCGCTAGCGGCGCAAATGTGAATATACTGGTACTCGATACAGAGGTGTACTCAAACACTGGCGGACAGGCTTCTAAGTCAACACCAACAGGGGCTAATGCGAAGTTTGCCTCTAGCGGCAAGGTGGCAGAGAAGAAGGATCTAGGGATGATCGCCATGACGTACGGTAGCGTATATGTGGCGCACGTATCGCTCTCGAACCCTGCCCAGTGCGTGAAGGCGTTTATAGAGGCGGAATCGTACGATGGACCATCGCTGATAATGGCTTACAGCCACTGTATTGCGCACGGTATCGATATGACATCTGCTATCGGAGAGCAGAAGAAAGCTGTACAGGCTGGATACTGGCCGCTATATAGATTCGACCCAAGATTAATGGATGATAATAAAAATCCGCTACAGATGGACTCAAAAACTATTACTGGCAACCTTAACGAGTTTATGGATGGCGAAAATAGGTTTAGAATCACGAAGAAGGCTCAACCAGAGCTATATGCGCAGCTGGTGGCTAAGGCGGATAAAAATCTAAAGAGACGATTCAAAACTCTGCAACAGATGGCAGAGAAGATCGATTTCGCAGAGTAGTATTGAATGGGCGGGCAGACCCCGCCCCTACGTAAGACTGTGCATGCGTTGCCGTTTTGTAGGGGTGGGGTTCGCCCACCCTTTAGGAGTGGTTATGAAGATTTATTTACCATACGCCCTAAAAGCCTTTATATGGACATGTTTATTGCTATTTGGCTGGTGTTTTGAGCGCAGTATCCCTATCTTTTTTTCTGATCTGCATAGGCTAATACTCTTTGTGCTACTGTTTGTGTACGAATTTTTCTATGCAGGTTTCTTTACACACTTTGATGTAGAGCTAGATCGCAGAGGGGTCAGAGGTATGCCTTTGCAAGATAGGGTACTCCTTATCGGGTTAGCTCTTCAGATA
>JAITWF010000059.1 GCA_031285415.1 Deferribacteraceae bacterium | reverse complement strand
CGCCAGCTCTATTAGCGATCTCCTCTATCGTTGGGTAATCCTCATCCGAGGCACCCACTATAAATTCATCAAACGGATACGCCATCTTTAGCCCTAGTAGAGTATAGTAGAGGATCGGCTGCCCCATAAGCTCAAAAAACTGCTTCTTTCCAGTTACCGAGAATCGCTTCCCCACCCCTGCGGCAGGGATGATAGCCGAAATCCTCATAGAAACCCTTGCATAGAGGCGATCAACTGGCGGAGAAACTGTTGCGCTATCATTAATCCAAAGATCGCCACAAATGCCGATAGATCAAGCATGCCTATAGGGGGGATGACTTTACGCAATGGAGCAAGGATCGGCTCGGTGACGTAGAAGATGAACTGTACTATCATATTGCGTGGATCTGGGGATACCCACGATAGCAAAGCCCTTATAATAACAGCTCCAGACATATATCCCATTATATCCACTATACATGTGAGGAATAGTAAGAAATTTTTCCAGATTATCCCTACAATATTGAAGTTTGCACCATCGAGTATCACCGATAGCAGCACCAGCGCAGAGTTGATAGCTATAAACAGCACCATCACAATTATAACCGCTGGGATAACGATTAGATTACCCTTTAACGGTAGGATCTTGCGAGCAGGCTTCACAAATATATTTCCAAGTCGATAGAAATATAGTGGAAATGCGCCCGTAGTCGGGCTTGCCATAGCTCCAAGGAATACCGATATAATAAAGAACGTCGCAAGGAATTTTAACATCTTCTGGAATGCTATTATTATATAGAATAGTGAGCCACCTGTAACGGAGATCAGAAGCCCAAACGCCAGGGTGAGTAGGGCGATAAATAGAGGGATTAGCGGATCAGTATCCGCCTTTGACTTGCCCTTTATTGCAAAGATCGGGTTCGTCAGCCGTGCAATTATCTTGCCGATACTATTAAACGTTAACTCCTGTTGCGTCATTATGAGGCGAAACAGTAATACTGCCACATAGCACTCTATAAAGAAAAATAAGAAGTTCATCGGGTTATCTCCAGTCGGCAAAGTTTTTGAGCATTTTAAGCCCATTTTCGCCTGATTTTTCAGGGTGAAACTGCACCGCAATTATATTATCTTTAAATATGCCAGAGGGGTAGTTGATCCCATAATCGGTTCTACATAGCGCATTCTCTGGTGCTGCGTCTGTATAGTACGAGTGTACAAAGTAGAAGGAGGCGCCATCTGGAATCCCTTTAAATATAGGGTGATCGACCGATTGATACACCTGATTCCACCCCATATGTGGCACCTTGAGATCTGGAAGGTTGAATAGGCGAGTGTTCCCCTCTATCAGCCCTAGACAATCGGTGTCGCCCTCGTCAGAGTGGTTTAGCATAACTTGGCTACCGAGGCAGATACCGAATAGGTGCTTGCCTGTAGCGGCGAACGCTCTCATCATGTCGGCTATGCCAAGTCTATTGAGGTTCTCCATAGCGGATCTTGCATGTCCTACGCCTGGGAAGAGGAGTTTATCCCCCTTTGCAAGTTCAGATGGGTCGCTAGAGATAAAGTATCTGATCCCTAGGTGTTTTAAGGCGTTCTCTACGCTTCGTAGGTTGCCAGCTTTATAGTCGATTACAGCGATATTTTCCATAGTATATAAATAACATCGGATGAAGGGAAGTGCAATTAAAATTTTTTATAGTACATCATTATCATAGCCCCTTGCATACCGATCTTTATTATGATAAAATCACCGCTATGAGTAGAACTGGCTGCAACAATGGATGTATTCACAATAAACCTGTGCGACTTCAAGAGATGAAAGATAAGTACGACTTTCGGTGCGACGCCGTAGGCTCGTATATGAAACATGATGATGTCAAGCAGACTTGCCGATTCTATCAGGGACAGTACAAAATTACACCGCTCTCATTGGATGATTTTCTGGATGAATGATGATGGGGATATTTGATGTTGAATTTTAAGTAAAATATTGCTACATTTTTATCGAAAGGAGAATCCAATGCCAAATATTAAGCCTGTATCGGATTTGAGAAACTATAATGAAGTTCTTAGGGATGTAGCTATAGGTGAACCAGTATTTCTCACAAAAAATGGTCGTGGTCGTTACGCCCTGATAGATATAAAAGAGTACGAAAGAAGCCAAGCCACAATCAAGTTATTGGCTCATCTGGCTGAAGCGGAAAACGCTTCAAAAAAAGATACTGATTGGATATCTGCAAATGAAGTTTTGAATCGTTTAGGTATAAATGATGAAGTTACGGATTAACCCTATTGCTTTACAGGATTTGGAAAGCATTAAGGTGTATATTGCTGATGAGTTATGCAGCTCAGATATTGCAATAAATACTGTCAAAGGCATTATATCATCCTATACGCACCTATTGGATTTTCCAATGATGGGCAAGGCATTGTCAGGAATAATAAATATTCCTACAGACTATAGATTTCTTATTTGTAATGAGTATATGGTATTCTATAAAATTGAGGGTGAATTCATATCAATTTACAGAGTTTTTAATCATAGGCAAGATTTTATACGTATACTTTTCTCCGATGAGGTATTATGATTCAAATTTTACGAGCTAAACTACATGGAATTACAGTTACTGGGGCGGATCTGAACTATCACGGTTCTATAACGCTCGATCCAGAGCATTGCAAAGCCGCAGGGATCTACCCGATGGAGTTTGTGGATATATGGAATAAAAGCTCTGGCGCAAGGCTATCGACGTACGTTATCTTTGGCGAAGCTGGCTCTCGCTGCTGTATACTGAACGGCGCTGCCGCTAGAACGTGCCAAGCTGGCGACCAGATTATTATCGCTGCCTCAAAGTTTATCCAAGATCCACAGGAGCTTTACGCTGTAAAGCCTATAGTATTAACCTTTAACAACGATAATAGTATCGATGAGACATTACAGTATGACGTATTCAATAGCGACGCAATGGAGTACGACTTTCGTGTGGTGAAGGGCTAAAACCTCTTCGCCACTCTGCACGGATTGCCGTACGCTAGCACATTATCAGGTATATCTTTCGTAACTACGCTACCTGCGCCGATCGTAACGTTATTGCCGATTGTAACGCCTGGCAGTATAATGCTTCCACCGCCGATCCACACATTATTGCCTATCGTAACAGGTTTTGTCAGCCCGATCAGGTAATCTTTCTCTCGCTCTTTAGGGTCTACTGGGTGTCCAACAGCATAGATCTGCACAGCTGGGCCTATTAGAACGTTGCACCCTAGCGTAATTCTGTTGCAATCGAGGAACACGCAGTTCATATTGATCTCGACGTTTGAGCCGACGGTGATAAATTTGCCATAATCCACATAGAATGGTGCATGTATATGCACATTTTCGCCCATTCCACCAAGGAACTTCTTCAAGATCGCCTGCTGTGCCTGAGTATCTGCAAATGGTAGGTTGTTGTACTCTTGCATAAGCGCTTTGCCTGTACGCCAGATGGCGTTTAGCTCGTCGTCGTGGATGTAGGGACCGCCTGACAACATCTTATCGATCTCTCTCATTTTAATTCCATCCCCTTCATTAATGTCTCGCTCATCTCTGCTTCATCCAACGTCTCATTGCAATATGCTATACTATCGACCTTTCGTGATAGGTAGATCCATGCGCAACCTGTAATGGGGTCGTTATTTGCGATATACAGCTGTCCAAGTTTTCGCATTGCATCTAGGTTGCCAGCGTCAGCAGATCGTTTTAATATTATAGCGGCTTCATCTATCATGCCGACCGCTAGATCGTACTGCGCCGCTAAATGTCCACCATTGGCGGCTTTCAGAAGCCAGTCCGTCGCTTTAGCCTGATTTTTAAACACTCCATCGCCATCTCTATACATCTTGCTGGCGGTATACATCGCCTCTACGTCGCCACTTTGCGCCCTAGCTAACGTGTCGTTATCGGTTTGAGCAAATATAGGCAATGCAATTAGCAGTATAAATACTATAAGTTTCGCAATCCTTTCCATACCTTTACCCCGATGATTATATTAATCAACGCCATTACGGCAAATACATGTGTTACTTTAAAGCCTACAGCGTATAAAAGCACCACGACCACCACAGAAGCGACCATCCCGAAGGAGTTTATAATATTTGTAACTGCTATAACCCTTGCTATCTCTGTTTTTTGGCACTCCATCTGTAGCATCGTGTATAGCGGAACGGTATAGACTCCGCCGAAGATCGCTATCCCTAGAAATGAGAGCATGACGGCGATTGCGCCCGATACCCCTACAAAATCGGCGATACCATAGACCGCCGCACCTACTGGTATATCTCTTGATACGATTAGCAAAATGGCTGTAAACAGTGCCATTCCGATAGCACCTAGCGGCACAAATTTGAGCGATGGCTTACCTCTTGAGAGTTTGCTGCATAGCACCGAACCAATCGCTATACCGATTGAAAACATAGTCAGACAGAAGGTTATGACGGTTTCATCTGCGTGCAATATCTCTTTAGCAAAGATCGCCGTCTGCGCTAAAAAGATCGAGCCGACGAGCCAAAACCAAGAGATAAGCATTATATAGTATAGTATCTTGCGATTTTCTGATACGCTCTTCACAAGCTTGTAGCTCTCTGTAAAGATATTTCTATTGATCTGTATCTCTGGAGAGCCGCCTGGAGCTGGCAGTATAAACCTGCTGCTGATATATCCTAGCGTAGCGGCGACCATTAGCACTATTCCGATTAGCAGTACACCATTCTCCGTCAGTATCAGAAGCCCACCAACGATCGTACCGACCAGTATTGAAACGAAGGTAGCTCCTTCGATATAGGCGTTTCCCATCATCAGTTCATCTTTTGTGAGCTGTTGAGGGAGTAGGGCGTACTTGATAGGCCCGAAGAACGTTGATTGTGTACCCATTGCGAGGAGGACTATTAGCAGAAACCATGTATTTTCGGTATAAAAGGCTAATACGCCTAAAGCCATAACGACTATCTCGATAAATTTGTATATACGTGCGAGTTTAGCACGATCGTATTTATCGGCGATCTGCCCAGCCAAGGCGGAAAATAGGAAGAAGGGGAGGATGAAAAGCCCCGATGATACCGTCACCAAAAGGGCGGCGTTCTGCGCCGAATCGGCAGCAATACGGTATGTGATAAGGATAGCGATAGCATTTTTAAATACATTATCGCTGAATGCATTCTGAAACTGCGTAATAAATAGGGGCAGGAAGCGTCTAGTTAAGAAGAAGTACGACATTAGAATTTGCCGCTAGTGATCTTACTTTTACGCATAACCTCCTGATCGGATATGTTTGATAGTCGTTCAACTGTGCTTGCCATGTTGTCAAAATCGGCTTTGCGTCGGCGTTTCTTCTCCTCTGCGAGTTTAGCGGCGGCTTCACGGCGTTTCTGCTCCTGCATAAATGAGGCGTAGCGCAGCTTCTTCTGCTGAGCCTGCTCGTACATCTCTACACGGCCACGCTGATCGCGAAACTGTAGATATATAGAAACGTAGCAGAATACACCCAATATTGTAAAAACTAGATCGATCTTGCTCATAGACACACCGCCGTTGCCAACATACTATATTATATCGGCATAATATGTAAAGAACTAAAGTTTTAATTTGGAATATTCATTATTTTTACACTAAATAAGTTTACAATATGCTAATTTCATGTTATGTATAGTTACTAAGCGTTAAATAAAGTTGGAGCATGCTGGATGATTGATAAGAATAAGAGTTCTAAAGTGGAGGACACTGGCTTTTACAAGAGGGCGGATCTTATAATGCTTGCCCTGATATGGATCCCATTTGTATATGCCATAGGGCTTAGCTTCTGGTATTCAACGTGGAAAGTTACCTTCTTTATCGGTGGTGGACTTACCCTTATCCTGACTATCTTATACAAGATGATAGCAGGCTCTCGCCTGTACCGATGTTTTATCGCCGTTGGGTTTATGATCATGAGTGGTGTACATATTCAGCAGAGCCACGGTATGGTAGAGATGCACTTTGGAATCTTTCTATCGCTAGCATTCCTAGTGTACTACAGGGACTGGCTTCCGATCGTTGTTGGTGCTGCAACTATCGCCGTTCATCACCTGCTATTCTACACTATTCAGCTAAGTGGTGATACAGGGATCTGGGTTGTTGGCGGTACCAGTGCAGAACTCGGCTGGAAGGTTATAATCCTGCACGCCGCCTATGTGGTGGCGGAGGCGGCGGTGCTTATCTGGCTTGCCATTGAGAGTAAAAAGCAGGCAGATCTGGGCGATGAGCTTCGTATCACTACAGAGCAACTTTTGAGTGGCGATTCTATCAATTTAACATATCGCAATAAGGCAAAATTCCCATTAATTCGCCAGTTTAACGCCCTGATTGATAAGCTTGATAAGCTTGTGGCAAGGGTTGTAGAGGCGGCGGCGGAGCTAAAGAGCGCAAGTGCACGTCTGACGCAAACTACCAAGATGTTGCAAGATGGCTCTAGTAGGCTCATCTCTACCACAAACGATATAGATAGTGCGATAAATAGGCTTACAGATGCGGTGGGTGAGGTATCATCTAATGCTGATAGAGCCTCGGAGACCGCACGCAAAGCGGATCAAGATGTCGACGCTGGCAATCAGGCTATCAAGGCGACTCAAGATGATATCGAGCAGCTCTCTACCGATATAGAGCACTCTAGCACCACAATTCTGGATCTTGCGAGCGGCGTGCAGCAGATCGACGAAGTGGTGAATGTGATCAAGAACGTAGCGAATCAGACGAACTTACTTGCGCTGAATGCGGCGATAGAGGCGGCAAGGGCAGGGGAGAGCGGCAAAGGATTTGCTGTGGTGGCGGATGAGGTGCGCAAGCTTGCCTCTCAAACGCAGGCTGCGACGGAGGATATTCAGAAGAAGATCTCGAATCTCCAAACGCAATCTGGCAGAGCTGTAGAGGCGATGGATAAGAGCCGTACCGTTATGGAGAAGTGCGTCGAGAATACTAAGAGAACTGTCGATCTGCTGGACGCAGTGCAAGAGTCTGTGGCGTCTATTCAGAATATCGGGGTGTCCACAAGGGATCAGCTCGCCATAACGGATCAGGTGAAGGCGCTTGCGGCAACGATCCGTGATATAGTGCAGTTTACCGCCGAGAATGTAGAGGATGTCTCGATGGATAGCGTGCGGCTAGAGGTGCTTGCCTCGCAGCTGGAGGAGCTATGCGCTGAGTTTATTGTTACTAGGTAATTAGCTCGCCCTCTTTGATGTAAATAGTAGCGATAAGATTATAAACACACCAGTAGCTATATAATAGGGCGTTACAGCCTCTCCATCGAGGGTGACGCCTAGAAATACCGCAATTACAGGGCAAACGTACGCAGTAGTGGATACTATCGGCAGGCGTGCATTCTCTAGAAGCCACATGTAGATAGTGAATCCGACGGCATAGCTAAAGATTACTAGATAAAATAAACTTATAATATCGGCTCTACCTAGCATATCGAAGCTCGCATTGCTCAACTCACCAGCAACGACAGAGGCAGCAAGGAGGAGTAGTCCGCTAAATAGAAGCTGTAAGCCGTTTACGGCGGTTGATGATATTGTGAATTTAGCATGTCGTGCGATAATCATGCCGACACCCCATGCTACAACATCTATAAATCCGATCGCTATCCCTATTAGAGATACCGATAGATTGCCAGTAAGCGCAGGGACGACGGTGCAGGCAAGACCTAGAAAGCCGAGTAGCACGCCAATGAGAGTTATAGCGGATGGGCGAGCTTGACGCAAAATTAGCCACTCGATACTGATAGCAGCAGCAGGGGAGAGGCCGAAGATTAACGCTACAAGCCCACTATCGAGATATGTTGTTAGTAGTGGAATAAGCCCAGAGCTAAGAGCTATTAAGAAAAATCCGCATAGGAATGCGTTTTTTATATCTTTAGCGGTGGGGCGCATAGTTTTGTTGGCTATGGTGGCTATGCATAGGATCGCGCCGCTAAATGTAGCTACAACACCACCAAGGAGTAGTGGGGGGATTGCGGAAACTGTTAGTTTCACTATGAAATATTCGGTACCCCAAAAGATATATACAGAAATTAAAGCTAAAATTACCTTCATCTCGCTACTATACACGAGTATTCTGCATTTTACTACTTGAAAAATTTTCGTTCTCGCATTAGATTACACTCTAGATAAAATAGGGAG
>JAITWF010000036.1 GCA_031285415.1 Deferribacteraceae bacterium | reverse complement strand
ACAGAGGGCGATGGCGACCTGACCAAATCGATCCATATCAAGACTGGCGACGAATTTGAGATGCTTGCTGGTCACCTGAACGTATTCGTAGGCAATATCCGCACTATTATCAAAGAGATAAAGGGCTCTGCCGAAGAGGTTGCAAGTGGCAACAACCAGCTTGCCGCAACGATGGAGGAGCTATCCACCACATTCGAAAGCCAATCTGTGCAGGTATCAGAAGTTGCCAACAATATGGAGACTATCAACGATACCTCTAAGATCATGGTAGAGAGCCTCGGCGTGAACGTTACAAAGATGGGCGATGCAAAAGGCTCTATCGAAAGTGGCGGCAGACAGCTACGTGTTGCCGTTGATAATATGAATATCATTAAAGATAAGACTAAGATCCTCGGTGAAACCGTTGAACACCTTGCTGAATCGTCAAACAAGATCGGCGAGATCCTCGGCGTTATTAATGATATCGCAGACCAGACCAACCTCCTTGCGCTAAACGCCGCAATCGAGGCTGCTCGTGCTGGCGACGCTGGACGTGGATTTGCAGTTGTTGCGGATGAGGTTCGTAAACTTGCAGAGCGCACACAGAGATCTACAAGTGAAATCTCTAGCATTATCGGCACATTGCAGAAGGAGACTAGCACCGCTTCAACAGATATGAAGGGTACGGCTGTCAGCGTTGACGAGGGCTTGAGCAACATCCTTAAAACAGACGAGATCTTTAAAGCTATCGTTCACGTGGTAGATGAGATCGACAATACCACTCAAGAGGTAAATGGCGGAATCTCAGACCAGTTCAATATGGTGCAGACGATCAACGATAATACACAGGGGCTTGCCTCTGGTATCGAGGAGAGCGTACACGCTGTGAACGAGGTTAACTCAACCGTAGCTCACCTGCAACAGCGTGCTGAAACGATGAAGAATATAGTTGCGAAATTTAAGGTAGATTAATAATTAATGGGCGGGCAGACCCCGCCCCTACGATTATGTGAATATCCGTGCTGAATGTAGGGGTGGGGTTTGCCCACCCTTTTTTGTAATTAAATAGGTATCCGCATAACACTCCCCCCTTGAGGGGGAGTCGACAACTTGTTGTCGGTGGGGGGTTAAGTGTGTGTATCATTTTACCCCTCCCCGAAACATTATATGTTTCGACCCTCCCTCAAGGGGAGGGTGATCTTTGGCTACGAAGGGGTATCCTTTATATAACATGAAAAAATCACAGCTAAGAAGCGAACTTATAGATATTTACGGAGTCTCTGAGGTATTAAAGGTCGATGCCCACGTTCCCCTCCCTGTAGGGGTGGGGTCAGCCCACCCTAATGAGGGAGAGGGGGTTATCTCATGGGATACCCTCAAGTCCACCCTCGCAGAGTGCCGCAAATGCCGCCTCTGCGAGACTAGGCAGAATGTCGTATTCGGCGAGGGCGATCCTCATGCCGAGCTTATGTTTATAGGCGAAGGTCCTGGCGCAGACGAGGATAAGAGCGGCAGACCGTTCGTCGGGCGTGCTGGGCAGCTCCTCACAAAGATGATCGAGGCTGGGATGCAATATAAGCGAAGTGAGGTATTCATCGCTAATATCGTTAAGTGCCGCCCACCAGACAATCGTGAACCGTTCAAAGATGAGGTGGCGGAGTGTATCGGCTATCTGCGCACACAGATCGAGCATATAAAACCGAAGGTGATCGTCTGTCTGGGTGCTACAGCGGCGGAACACCTGCTTAACTCTGGCATTAAGATATCAAACCTGCGTGGAAAGTTTCAAGATTACAATGGCGTCAAGGTTATGCCAACGTACCACCCTGCATACCTCCTGCGCAATGAGTCTAAAAAGAAAGATGTATGGGAAGACCTAAAGGCTGTAATGAAGGTGCTTGGGAAGATGTAGTTTACCAACACCACTCCCCCTCAAGGGGAGGGTGATCAAAGAGTGGGAGAGCAATTTTGAAACACATTCTTATCTTATTTATTGCGTTATCTTTCTACGGCTGCGGACAATCTATGATCGATCCGTCGCTCTTTGAGGTCTCTGCGATCGATTCCGATACCTTCAACCTCCCCTCAAAGTGCCAATACTTGTACGAGCAGGATACGAAGATCATCGCCGTGACCGATTTTGAAGATAAAACTTCATTCAAAAATACAATAAAACAATCTGGCTCAATCAGATATAACAATAGATCGTACTCATCGTCAGAACATCTCTACAAAGATATCTCCGCACAGTTTGGCGAGTTTGCCAGAGGCGCATTAGAGTCTGGTATCGTTAATATCGGCGGCGTCACCGTTGCCGCACGTGCGCAGATGGATCAGATCCTGCGTGAGCAGGAGTTTCAGATGACGATCGCAGACCCCGATACAGCTGTCGACTTCGGCAGACTTCTGGGCGCACAGTATATAATAACCGGCACAATCGATAATATTAACGCCTCATACACCGATCCGATGAACTATGAGTACGAATCCGACGGCTCCACAGAGAGTATTATTGCAAACCTCGTCGTAGGTGCGCTCTCGTACGCCGCAAACACCAGTGCTGGCTGGAATATCGATGTGGAGGCAACGATGAACGTTATCGATGTATCCACTGGCGAGATTATTGCCACTAAACGAGAGAGGGCAAAGTCGAACGCTGGCGACGCACCAGGCTTTGACACAGAACAGATTATCGCTGGAGCCAAGAAAGCTCTCGGAGTCGCTATTTCAGCGATGACTCCAACTCTTGCCTCGCAATTTTCACCGAAAGGGTATATAAATGAGCTACGAGGGGAGAAGAGTATAGCCCTCATAAATATCGGTACCAATAACGGCGTGAATATCGGCGACACCATTCAGCCATATGAGATCACCGTCCGTAGGGATTTTATCTCTGGCAGAGAGTCGTGCGTAATGACGCCGCTTGGCTTTACCACGACCGTCGCCGCAACGCCAGAGAGCGAACATGCGTGGGTAAAGGTGAATACATCCGACGATGAGAAGCTGAAGAAGCTCCAGATCGGGACTTTGGTACAAAGGACAGAGGTGAAGAGATGAAGGAAACCGTATATCTAAATTCTGGATTGCGGATCAAGTCCGCAATGACGAGTATTTGTGTCGTAATGATCTATCTATTATTTGCACTGCCAGCGTTTGCCGCAAATGTGACGGTCGAGACCGTTGGCGAATCTATCATAGTGCGTGACGACGTCGCCTCCGCTAGGATTCAGGCGGAATCTCGTGCCAAATGGGCGGCGATGGAGGAGGCGGCGCAGGTGAAGGTTAGCGTTTCATCTGTGATCCATAACGCCGAACTGCTCGATGAGAGTGCTAAAACCGAAATTAAAGGCAGTGTCGTTGATTTTAAAGTACTCGATCAGGGTCGAGATGGCGATACATACTGGGTGCAGGCGAAGGTAACGGTCGACCCTACGAAATCCCAAAATGCGATGGGCAACTTTGCAATGAATACGAAGATCGCCATATATATGCCGCTAATGCTACCCGATGGCACAGCCGAGGAGTCGCACTCATTCAGCGAACAGCTCATAAACGACCTAATCGATCGTGGTTTTGAGGTGATGGATATCGCTATGGAGGCGTCGCCAGAGCTATCGAAACAGCTTGCCACCGCAGCACAGAAGAACGATATGGCGACGGTGCGCTCACTCGTGTCACAGTTTATGGCTGGCACGATCTTGGTTGGCAAGGTGAAGGTTATCGATAAGGGGCAGAACGTCGGATATACAAAGGTGAACTTCAAGATTGTAGATGGCGAAGTGGATTATAGAATTATCGGTGATAAGAACGGCAAAAAGTCGATCCTCGCTACAGGCTCGATGACAGGCAGAGGACAGGGGGCGACGCTCGAGGCCGCTGCTTATAACCTCGCTAAAAGCCTCGCCAATAAAAGTAGCTCGCAGGTCGCTTCAAACGTCGCCGTGAAGGTGCTTGGGGCAAACGAGAAGACGATCCGTGTGGCTCTGGTTGGAAACTCTAGCGTGCATAAGATGAACGAATTCCGTGATATGATAAAGAACCTCAGCTGGGTGCTGGATGTGAAGGAGCAGGGAACCGGGGCGTTAACGCTGAGCTATCCAGAGAAAACGCTCTACCTCGCAACTATTATCAGCTCAAACGGATATAAGGTGAAAAGCTTTACCGAGACGGAGATACAGGTTTATCCGTAAAATAATTCCCCTTCGCATTTCCGTCATTGCGGCCTCCGAGCCGCAATCCAGAAATTATTTATACTGGACTGCGGATCAAGTCCGCAGTGACGTGATTAGGGGGCTTTTGGATAATCTCGGGGAATAGAATAATTATAGGATTTTACATTGAACAAAAAGATTCGTAACATATTTATCACCGGTATCGTGGCTATACTACCGCTCGTCGTGACGTTTTACATATTAAGATTCCTATATGGGCTTATAGTATCTAACCTTACCCCACTTGTGGAGCAGGTAACAGGGATGGCGCAGGTGGAGCTGCCAGAGCCACTTGTGGGGATAATCACCGTTGTGGTATTCCTCACATTTATATTTATATTGGGGCTGCTGACGAGGATCTATGTGGGCAGACTTCTGATCGGTTTGGTGGATAAGACCGCCGCCAATATACCGTTCGTAAATACGATCTACACCGCTATCAAGCAGATGGTTGATTCTATCGGCTCGTCTGGGGATAACTTTCAGAAGGTGGTGATGGTTAACTTTCTGGGAACGGATACGCAGTGTATCGGCTTTGTGGTGCGTGATTCGCAGGTTGTGCTATCTAGACATATACCAGAGCCGTGCTATAATGTATTTATCCCTACAGCACCGAACCCAACCTCTGGATTTATCACTGTAATACCGGTGTCGAAATGCACAGATGTGCCGATAAGTGTGGAAGAGGGTGTTAAGTTTGTGATCTCTGTGGGGCTGATGAACTTTACTGATATTAAGATTAAGTAGAGAAGATGGCGCGCCCGGGAAGACTTGAACTCCCAACCTATTGATCCGTAGTCAATCACTCTATCCAGTTGAGCTACGGGCGCACTATTAACGAGTGATGTTTATACTATAGGTTACTTTTTTTTGCAAGCTATTTTTTTAAATAATTATATATTTAGCGACCGATTATACACCCTCCCCTTGAGGGAGGGTCGAAAAAATAACTATTTTTTCGGGGAGGGGTAGATGCCGATCCCTGCAAACCCCTCACCGAAACACTTCGTGTTTCGACTCTCCCTCAAGGGGAGAGTGGATGTGCGTAGCGTTTTTTTGGTCGTTATGTAGACAATCACCTATTTTTTTAACCGTGGATGAAATTGCGAAAGCACATCTCTCTTCCTATCATCTGTGACGTGTGTGTAGATCTCTGTAGTGCCGATACTTTCATGCCCTAGAAAGATCTGTATTGTACGCAGATCCGCCCCACCGCTTAATAGATGTGTGGCGAATGAGTGCCGTAGCGTGTGCGGCGATATATTATTAGGGATCTTCACCGCCTCGCAGCACTCCTTGATCATCTGCCAGATATGCTGGCGTGAGAGCTGCCCCCCCTGTCTATTCAGGAATAACCAGCCAGGATCGGATGATTTTACAAAGTCTGAGTGCCGTGCAGGAAGCCATCGATACAGTTTGTCCGTCAACTCTTTATATAGCGGCACATACCGCTCCTTCGACCCCTTCCCCTTCACCTTGATAAGCCCACGTTTAAAATCGATATCAGCTATCATCACGCCAAGGATCTCTGATACCCTCATCCCAGAGGCGTAGAGCGTCTCTAATATAAGGCTATCTCTATATCCTGATATAGTACCCTTATCGGGAGCTGCCAGCAGTTTATCAACCTCGTCATAGTTTAGAAAGATCGGCAGTTTATCCCACTTTTGCGGTTTAGTGATATATTCGACGGGATTTTTATTGATTAGTTTATCTTTCAGGAAGAAGTCGTAAAGCTGCCCCAGCCCTGATAATCTGCGAAGTGTCGTCTCTATAGATAGTCCATTACGGCGCATAATGCCCATATAGACTAGAAGATCTTCGATCCCAGCCTCTATAAACGGTTTCCCCTTCAGAAACTGCGCCCACTCCTCTGCGTCCTGCCTATACGCCATTATGCTATTATCTGCAAGCCCCTGCTCGTAGGAGAGGTAGTGGCAGAAGGTGCTGATGGCAACATCATTTGTCATTCTTAACCCAATCCCGAAGGATCTCCTCTTGCAGATCAAACATCTCTGTGGCGTTGAGGTCGGAGGTTTCGTGATCGTAGCCTAATAGGTGCAGAAAGCCGTGAATGAATAGGAATGCAGTCTCGAGTTCGATATCGATCTCCGCCTCCTGCGCCTGCCTAGCCGCCGTATCCAAAGAGATCACGATATCGCCGAGCATAAACTCCTCCTCCATCGGGAATGAGAGGACGTCGGTCGCCTCTGGTTTATTGCGATACTGCTGATTCATGCTTGCGATCGACTCATCGTCTGTCAGCACGATCGATAGCTCTGAATCGCCCTCAAATTCAACGTACTCTGCTATCGTATCGATAATAGATTGAAAGTACGCCTCATTAAAGCTCTCGTAGTTGCCCTTTAAGTCCTCATTGTCTAGAAGTATCTTCATATGTATAGCTTATTCTCCACTATATAGTTGTACACGGCCTCTGGAAGCCGCTCCTGCGCAATATTCACCCGTATATGCGTGCTAGAGATCGGCACAGGAGGCATATTGTATAATAAAATGCTGCCGAACTTATCGCTAAATGTGGCAGGCTCGTATACGCTCTTTATTCGAGGGAGGTGGGTTTGGGGGATCGCCGCTATCATCTCGTCTAAGGAGACCCCCTCTCTATACACTATTATGAAGTGGGCTAGAAAAAAGCGCGACTCCCAGCTCCCCCATGTGCCGATACTCTTGAATATATCGCTGCCAGCGGCGAAGAATAGGGCTGAATCGGGGTGTAAGGTGCGCCAATGCTTGATAGTTTTATAGGTGTACGATACGCCCTCTGCATTTATCTCGTAATCAGAGGCGGCAAAACCAGCACCTAACGCTTTAACTGCAAGCTCGACCATCTTATATCGATCAAGTGGTGTCGCCCCCAATACATCTTTGTGAGGGGGGATCTTCGACGGCAGAAGAATTAGTTCATCTAACTGAAAATCTCGCTGAACGCTCTGAGCAAAGGCTAAATGCCCCATATGGATCGGGTTGAATGTGCCGCCAAATAAACAGATTCGACTAACGTGTTTGCCCACTGCCGTATACCATATATTTATATGTGGTGAGGTCGTACGCCCCCATAGGCCCACGGCTGTGGAGCTTCTGCGTGCTGATCCCTACCTCGGCACCTAGTCCAAACTCGCCACCATCGGTGAATCTTGTGGAGGCGTTCACGTAAACACAGGCGGAGTCTACTAAATTCAGGAAATCTTGAGCGTTTGAATAGTTTTCAGTCAGAATAGCGTCTGAATGCCCACTGCCGTACTTGTTTATATGCGCTATCGCCGCATTAATATTCTCGACCACTCTAACGGCTACTGTGAGGCTAAGATATTCGGTAGACCAATCGGCGTCGGTTACGATCGTGACGCCAGATGTTTTAAGATTTTCATAGAGCTGCGGCAGAAAGGTATCTGCAATATCGGCGTGTACAAGCACCGTCTCAACGGCGTTGCATGCGCTTGGGCGGCTCACCTTTGCATTATTTATTATCTCTATCGAGCTTGCGAAGTCGGCGGAGCTATCCACATAGATATGGCACAACCCCTTATCGTGCTTTACTACAGGCACACGTGCATTTTCTGTCACGAATTTAATTAGATTTTCGCCCCCACGTGGTATTATGAGGTCTACCGAGCCGACAGCCTGAATAAGGGTGAGCATTTTAGAGCGATCTGGATCGTCTAATAGTACCACAGCCC
Source organism: Deferribacteraceae bacterium (assembly GCA_031285415.1). Lineage (GTDB taxonomy): Bacteria > Chrysiogenota > Deferribacteres > Deferribacterales > JAISNW01 > JAITWF01. The sequence continues at coordinate 1,039 of JAITWF010000036.1, read as the reverse complement.
CCTTAGGTAGTCCGACGTACGATAACGCCTCTGATACTATAGCGGCAAGGGTTTTATTCGAGTTTATCGCCTCTTTCCCCCCTCGCAGTATGCATGCATTGCCAGAGCGGAGGCAGAGGGCGGCGCAGTCGATCGTTACATTCGGGCGAGATTCGTATATTATCCCCACAACGCCCAATGGCACACGCACCTTTGAGATACGCATGCCGTTCGGATGGGTATGCCCACCTAAGATCTCCCCTACAGGGTCAGGTTGAGAGGCGATCGATTCAAGGCTTGCGCAGATATCTGCAAGCCGTTTGCTGTTAAGCGTTAGCCTATCGACCATTGCAGGGGATAGGCTGTGCGCATTATCGATATCTGTACGGTTTGCCGCCAGAATCTCTACCTCTTTTAACGTTATCAGCTCTGCAATACGGCGGATCGCCTTCTCACGCACCGAACGTGGAGCTATTCGCAATATCTCAGAGGCTCTATTGACGGTAGAGAAGATCTCGTTCATTGCATTCCTGTCATGTATATATCGGCGTCTTTATTAGGCATTTTGAATAGATAAGACCGTCTGCATGTGTATACAAGTGAAAATACTAGAAACGCACGCACGTAATAGAACCATTCGTAGGCGAATATATAGTTGTATGTACCCCAATAGATTGCGGCGACTAAGAAGATCGATGCCATAAACGCTTTATCCTTCCAAAGTCGTGAGTTGCTCATATACCTTCTCTTTAGCTGTATATCCCATATTCTTGTAACTATAGCCGTTATAAGGCTGTATAATAACATCATTCCGAGCCATATTATGGCAGCCACTATCAACATCTCTAAGGAACCACTGCTATCTTTTTTGCTGAATGAACCGATGATCAGCATTATCGCTATTACTATAAAGAACCATAAGAAGACTCGTAACGCTCGCATTAATACCCCTTTAAAAGCTATTTATATTGCGTATCGCTGCGTTATTTTTTAAAACTAAATCCTCATGTACTTCTATGTACACTCCGGTTTAGTTTTAAAAAGCCGCCTTGCGCTACAT
>JAITWF010000151.1 GCA_031285415.1 Deferribacteraceae bacterium | reverse complement strand
CCTGTCACCTTTATTGCCCCTCTTGTGCATGCCGCACCGCATATCGGCATAATAGTTGGGGTATCGCTATTTGCGGCGATGACGTTCGCCTCGCTATCGGGATCGTTTGTGCCGCTACTTCTAATGAGGTTCAATGTAGACCCTGCTGTAGCGTCGGGGCCATCTATCTCGATGTTTAACGATATCACAGGTCTTACGATCTACTTCTCTATCGCTGTCGGACTTATGCTCCTATTAGGATAGCCTCCTATGAAAGAGATAACGACCTCCGCAATTATCTACAGGATCTACAAATATTCCGATAGATCAGCCGTTGCAATGGCATTTTCGCCAGAGTTTGGCAAATTTAAACTCTTTATGCCTCGTGCATACTCCTCTAAAAGTGGGTTTATGACCTTTATCCCTGGAACTGTCACATTCCAGATGAAGGATAACTCCGATCTGCATAAATTTATCTCCTTTGCACACGAGCCGTCGTACTATCCGTACACGCAGACCCCCGATATTATTATGCGTCTGCACCTACTATTCGATTTTTTTGATCACCTATATGCCGTTGGGCAGGGGTGCAAGGTGTTCTGGCAGCTATGCCTCAAGTTTGATGAGGGGAACTATCGGAAGGTACTGCTATATTCGATATATCGGTTGCTGATAGATTCGGGGGTAAACTTTCATCTTGCCTGCTCTCGATGTGGTGCTGATAGTGGCGATATGACGCTAATCGGTGGAGAGCTTTTCTGCACAAAGTGCGGCAGGCACGATAAGAGGGCGATTGCTATTAGCGGTGGTGCGCTAGAGAGGCTACAGACCTTTGCGGATAACGATAAGTTCAGGGAGACCGAGTTTGATAGAGATGAGGAGCTAGAACTTCTTGCTATATTTAACAGTCATATAGATAGCGTGCTAGGGAAGGCTGGCGTACTCAAGAGTTATAATGTATTTATGGAGGTAGTATGAGAGTTATATTATTAATCTTATTCGCCCTTCCAGCCTTTGCGGCGGACAACTTCACCTATATCTACAGAGAGCCTGCCGCATGGGGAGCTATCTACAAATATTGTATCGCTTGCCATAGTGCCGCTACGATAGATAACACAGACTTTTCGACGAGAGATTGGGGGGATCGAGTGGATATCTGCTCGTTAAAGGCTCGCTACGGCGGCTATCCAGCCCCTACCGAAGCGGATAAAGAGGCGTTGAAAAACTTTCTGCCGCAGGTAACCCCTATAAATAGAAATCCACCTATATATCTATACCCACCAGCAAGGGGAAGTTTGGCTACGCCATAAATTATGTCCATCCATCTCAAAATTAGTTGAGCGTAGGCGGACATGTGCCGCCGTAGCGAATCCTAAAAGGAAGGGGAAGGTGGAAAGGGGAAACCTTGGTTGCCCCTTCCAGTGTTGGTTGGCACATTTATTGCTTGTAGTACCTCGACAGAATTTGTTTTGCAGTTGAGGTGAAGAATATGAGTAATTTATTTGCAATGATGAACACTGGCGTATCGGGCGCAAACGCCGCACAGGTGGCGATCGACGTAACTGGTCATAACATTGCCAACATCAAAAACGAAAACTACTCCAGACAAAGGGTAAATGTTTCCTCTGTGACTACATCCAGAGAGATGAACGGTGCCTTTGGTAGAGGCGTTAAAGTTACTGAGATTATACGTGTATACGACGATCTCGTTGCAAAAACTTTGCGCACGGAAAATTCTTCTCTATCATACTGGCAGGCAAGTCAGGATACCCTTTCAGAGATCGGTACATATTTTAATGAGACTGAAAACGGCTCTGGTCTTGGGCAGGCTATACAAAACTACTTCGACTCTTGGCAGACGCTGGGTAATACTCCTCCAGATGATTCCGACCAATCACATATAAACCGTCGTGACGTTGCCACGCAGGCAGAGCAGCTTGCTACGCAGATCAGAGACGACTACGCAATGCTCAAAGAGCTTCGCTCTAAGCTAGATGTCAAGATCGAGGCGGCGGTAAACCGCATAACCGACCTATCACGCAGCCTTGCGGAGCTAAATAGCAGGATCGTTGCTACAGAGGCTACAGGCAATAATGCAAACGACCTGCGAGATACGAGAGATCAGTATGCAAATGAGATCGCTACACTGGTAGGCGCAAACGTGGTAGAGAGGGAGAACGGTGAATACGCCGTATACGTAGCAGGTTCACCTATCGTAGATGGGCCAAACTCATACCCTATGACAACGGTACACGATAAAGGAAACTCTGACCATCTTGACGTAGTATGGAGCTCTGGCGAATATTATAGCGACAATGTAACGTTGAACGATAGGCTCGTTGGTGGCGCACTACAGGCGTATATAGAGATGAGAGATGAGGTAATTCCTGGCTATCAGAATCAGCTCGATGAGATGGCGGCTACACTTATATATGAGACGAACAAGCTACACGTATCTGGTAAAGGGTTGGAGAAGTTTTCCCAGCTGACCTCTACAAACGTAGTTGATAATCCTGAATATAATCTAGACTCTAAGGAGGGTTCGCTAAAGTTCCCTGTAAAAGAGGGTACATTCCAGATAAAGGTGTACGACGAAGAGGGGAACGTTGCCGAGACGTACGATATCAAGGTCGACCCTAGCGAAGACAACCTATATGGTGTGGCGGAAAAAATATCCCTAGCAGATGGCAGTGCCTCTGGCGGCAGGATTCAGGCGACTGTGAATAACGATGGCACGATAAAGATAACGGTAACAGAGGGGTATACCTTCTCATTTGGCGAAGATACCTCTGATTTCCTCACTGCTACAGGGCTAAACAACTTCTTCTCTGGCACAGGTGCAGAGGATATATTTGTAGAGGATAGGATCATTGAAAACCCTGACTATATCTCTGCAAGTGCAGATGGTGAGAAGGGCGAGGGTAAGGTTGCGAAGGCGATAGCGAACTTAAAGTTTGCAGATGCTGCAAAGGGTAAATCGATCACGATAGAGGAGTTTTACGGAGTCTTTGCAGGAGGTATTGCTATCACGCAGGAGCAGACTGGCATATTTCTTGCTGGCAAAGCTATGACGGTGCAAAACTTCTCCGAGAAGTTAGAGCAGGTAAAGGGTGTGTCGATGGAGGAGGAGCAGTCAAACCTTGCGATGTTCCAGCGAGTGTTTGAGGCGAACTCCAGATATATTACAGTCATAGATGAGATGTTGAACCTAATTATCAACAATCTCGGGTTAGTCGGTAGATAAGAGGTAAGATCATGAGAATAACATTTCAATATCAAGCGTTGCGCTATCAAGAGAATCTGAGTACCGCCCTCAATAATATGATGGTGGCAAAGGATCGTCGAGATGCAGGGAGGACGGTATTCAACCCGTCGGACAATCCTACAGCGTATATCTCTGCATACTCGCACCAGCGCACTATAAATGATACGAAACAGTTTCAAGATAACGCTGGCGAGGCGAACGGCTGGCATACTGAGAATAATGATCAGATAAAGGCTGCGCTCGATAAGTTGCAGGAGATTCGTGATAAGATTGCCCTCAATGGTAATAACGATACAAACGACGCAGAGAGCCTTAGGGCACTCGCTAACGACGTTATGGGTGCATATAATATACTTTTTGATATCGCAAATACAAAGTATGCAGGAAGATACCTCTTCGCTGGATACCAGACGGATACGCTTCCATTTGTGGATAAAGTGAATACAGTCTCCTCGCTCTTTCAGGCGGATGGCAAGGGGGGGAACGTCTCTGCTAGAGGGGTATTCGCCGATATGTCGGAGCTGAAAAGCGGCGACTATACCGTTCAGATTGAGAGGGATCCAGCTGATCCATCTATAGGTGTGCTGAAGCTTCTAGATAGAAATGGCAATCGGATGATCCTTGATACAAACGGCTCTGACGACTCCCTCAATGGGGGGAACCGTTCAGCGAGCGAGCTAACGTTCAAGATTGAGCCTGGCGAGGTATTGAATACCGGTAGAGGTATATCGATCACCCTGCCCCCTGACATCAATGCAAATGGCGAAACGCTACTAAAGTACGAATTCAAATATGAAGCTGGTACAAATGCCACATATTATGGCGATAATGGGCATATGACCTCTCAGATCGGCTTCAATCAAGATGTTGGATACAACTTTACAGGGCTAGATCTATTTCTGCAAAATAATAAGATCCTTCGTGGTGGTCAGTATAATAGCGTCGGCGGCGTACCCGTTACCGCAAGCACCCTCTTCCGCCAGCTAGATAAGGCAAACTCTGGGATCGGCGACTCTATCAGAGTGCAAGGAACTGATCATAACGGTATCCCTGTAGGCTCTGCTAGGGTGACTGCGCCAGAGAATGTTAAGCTCGATATGACAAACTCCTCTCAGAAGGAGCGCACAATGACTATCGGCTATGCAGGAAAATATTACCAGATCGAGGTACCTGCTAGAGGTTATAAAGATTCTGCGGATCTTGCAGAGACGATGAATAGACTCCTCGAGAGTGCGCAGTATGTAGGCCCTCAGGGGACTATAGATCCTGCTGATCTGCCGATAGCAAGCCAAACAGAGTGGAACGTTATCCAGAATCAGGAGATAAACGACCTCTACCCAGCCGATTTTAGCAATAATCGCAAGGTGGATCTATCGAAAGAGATTACGATCTCTACAGATGGAGATAGATTGTCGTTTATTACCAAAGATATAGGCGACCAAACTGCTCTATCTATAACAGGTTATAAACATAACCAGATGGGCTTTGACGATAAGACCGTTGGCGCAATGGGTAAAGATATCGTATTTGAGATCGGTGACGACTTTAAATCTCCAGGGATTAATATATTAAGCACTACTCATGAGCGTGTTAATCTTGCCAATAAACCAACGGTTTTTGTAATAAATGGTGAGAATGTACCGCTTGATATAACGGTCACTACTGCTACAAGCACTCTTGATATCGAGCTTGCTATCGATAAGGCGTTGCAGAAGGCAGGATTCGGATATACTGTTGGCGCAAAGGTGACAGATCGTAACCCTTCAAATCCACTTAGCACGATGTTTGACGTAACATTTACAATGCAGAACGTCAACGTGGATAGAAATACACGCCTAAGCACGACGTACTATGACCCTAAATCAACGCCAGAGACGCACGACTATCAGATGGCAACACCTCCAAAGAATATCACTTCTCATCAGGAGGAGAGGTCTGTAGGCGACTATATGAACTTTATTCGGGAGCTATACGACGACGCTGTAGAGGTGTCGATGGTGGATGGTCGCCTGATGATACAAGACTCTCGTGGTGGCGAGAGTCGTCTTACAGTGAATATAAACGAGAATAACGAGGGGATGGGACTTCCGCTTATCGATGATAGCGTTATCGTTGGCGGTAGATATACAGGCTCTGTAGATAACCAGTGGGATGTGCAGCTCGATATGTCTAGAGATGCAGATGGCTCGCAGCGAGTGCATGTGGTCGTTAAGGATAATTTAGGCGCAACGATAGTTGATAAAACTATTGATAACTATATGGGTGGAGAGATTCCACTTCGCCACGGCGTCACAGTAGTCCCTGACGATATGCTATCTAGCGGCCTTGCAAACCCATCTGCACGATTTACGCTGGATCTAAGAGGGGACGCCTCACTGAACTTCGGCGATATGAACATCTACGAAGATGGCAAGAACGCCAATATGTTTCAGTCGCTGATGAATCTGTACGACGCAATGATGAACGCCGTCACCATCGACCCAGCGCCTAGCGCATGGGCGAGCGAAAGCTATAAATCCACATCGATACCGTACTTTGATGGCAAATTCGGTGGCAACTTTAACTCCACATGGAAGTATATGGTGGAGGCTCTCGATGGACGCACAGATTTCTTTATCCAAGATGAGTTCGGCAGGACGCTCGATCTGCCAAACTATAACGCTAACAAGAGTATAGCGTCATTTGAGGTGGAGATCTACGATAACGACACGCAGGAGTTCTTCTCTAAGACTATGGAGGTGGATCTCTCTACAGCTAAGAATCAAGAGGATGTGCAAAAGTTGATAATCGACGCAGTAAACGACGATCCAGATCTGCACAGAATGGGAGCGTATGCGGAGATCGATGATAATGGCGACCTTGCGATAAATAGCGGCTCTGGTGCGAAAACTATAAATCTCTTAGACTTTACGATGAGGGAACCGCTAAAGACTACAACAGAGGCGACTACAATAGACTTAGACTACTTTGATGGAGCGCAGTGGAGGGTGCAGCAGGTTATTATTCCAGCTGGCAGAACTCCAAATCAGGTAGTCTCTGCAATAAATACAGCGATAGCAGGCAATGCGAACCTAGCTGGACATGTATCTGCAAGCATAAGTGCCGACGGCACATTACGGTTCACCGCCGATAGAGCCTTTGAGTATACCACAACGGGTGGCGACCTCGGGCTTGCTAAACCTATGCTTGCAAAGGATGGCGCACCTCTGACGATAGTGTCCGCTGATACTACCTTCAAGCTGGAGTACTTCGATGGCACCGATTGGCAGACAACGAATATTGCTATACCGAAAGATACAACACCTGCGGATGTACAGGTTCTTATAAATAATGCAATGGTTCCAAACGTGGTTGCATCGATTGTAAATGGAGAGCTACAGCTGAATTCGTCACATCCGATCCGCTATAACTCTATCAAGGGTAGCGATCTAGGACTTCCTCGGTTGCTACCAGAGACCGCTGGCGAGAAGATCGTATCTCCATCATTATCGGGGCTAAATGATGCACAGCGCACGTTGAACTTTAACTTTAACGACCACGTGGCAGAGAGATCGGTCTCGATCACTCTAGATGCGATAGATTACGACTCTCCAGAGGAGCTGATGGACGCTGTGAATGCGAAGCTTGCAGAGGCTGGGCTAGATGAATATTTCACCGCTACTGTTGATGAGGATGGCAGATTAGGTTTTAACACTCGACATGTGAAAGATTTTGTAATCGAGGGCGACTACGAGGGCAGTTTAGGCTTCAAGAAGGCTGGCGATAAGATTAATATGAAGGTGCAGGACGAGAAGGGGCGCACGATCCAGAATCTGTCTATCGATACTGCCAATAAGGAGTATTCGGTATCCGATGGGGTGCTTTTGGGATTCGACGTGGGCAGTATGTATGCTACTGATAGCTTCACAGGCACAGTTGGCTCGGCCATATCGCATGAGCTAGGGGTGCTAGATCTCGTAGAAAGACAGCTGCTCGACGCACTTACAACTACAGGTACACGGCAGTCTCGTACTGAATCGGTAATAAACTTGAGCGAGATGATTATACAGAACAATCAGGCGCAGATGGATAGAGCTATGGGCGCATCTGATATAGACCAGATCAAGCTGATGACCGACTTCGAGCTTGCAACGCAGGCGTACGAGGCGGCACTTGCGATGACGTCGAAGGTTATGTCGATGTCGATACTGGATTACTTAAGATAATCACTGGCGAACCCTCCCCTTGAGGGAGGGTCGAAGAGCCTTAGGCGATTCGGGGAGGGGTAGATCTACCCCTTGCCAGTCGCACAAATATGTTGTAACATTATCTAGACCCCTCCCCGAAACACGACGTGTTTCGACCCTCCCTCAAGGGGAGGGTGATAAGATGAATATCAGTTTAAGGAGAGCTCCTTTAAATGCCAGATAAAAAAATTACTATAAACTCCGCTAAGTTAGGGAAGATCGAGTATTCAGAGGATGACACAATAACGCTTGCCTCCCCCCTCCTCGGCTTTGCAGAGCTAAACGATTATCTTATAATATCAAATACCGAGTACTTTCCATTCCTATGGTTTCAATCGGTGGAGGATCCGTCGGTCTGCTTTATCTTGATAGAGCCGCAGCCGTTCTTCCCTGAATATATGCCAGCTGTGAATAAAAGGGATCTGAAGGTGCTTGGGGCGAAGGAGCTGCCAGACTTAAAGATCTTCTGCATAGTGGTGATCCCAGATGAACCTAAGCTATCGACGGCAAACCTTCGTGCGCCGCTACTTGTAAACTTTGATAGGAAGATCGCAAAGCAGGTCGTTCTAGAGGATGATTCATTAAGCATTAGAGCGTCGCTCTTTAAGCCGGCGGAGTAGATAATGCTGATACTTTCTCGCAAAATGAACGAAAGCATTATGGTGGGTGAGCATATCGAGATAAAGATTATTGACGTCAATAATCGTGTGGTAAAGCTCGGTATCGACGCTCCAAAGGATGTCTCTGTGCATCGCAAGGAGATCTTTGAGGCGATCAAGGATGAAAACCTTGCTGCGCCGATGGCTGATAAACAGAAAATTGTATCACTGTTTGAATTCTATAATCAGACTAAAACGGATAAGTAAAGAATGCTGAACGATGAGAATGTAGAGCAACTTACAGTTGAATATATAAATTCGCTACCGATCCTTAGATATGCAGGTAATATTGAGATAGTGTCTACGCCATACGATGTGGATGAGCTTATGCGCAAGCTGCGTGATGAACCGTCCGTTGGATTCGACACCGAGAGCCGCCCATCTTTTGTCAAAGGAAAAACCTACCCTGTCTCGCTGATTCAGCTTGCTACACCAAAGAATGTGTATATAGTCCGCTTCGGAAAGACAGGATTTACCGATAGTCTTGCGTACTTTATGGAGTCGAACGTCGAGAAGATCGGCGTCGG
>JAITWF010000145.1 GCA_031285415.1 Deferribacteraceae bacterium | reverse complement strand
CATTATCGGCGGCACCCTCTAGAGTGCCATCGTTAAACTCGATCGGAAGAACATCTATGCCAGATATCTCGTATGGGCTACACTCGATAGCTCTTCTTATCTTGTAGCTTTCGATAATGTTCTGAACGAAGAACTCCTCATCTGAGAGTGCGCTAACTTTAGACTTCAAAAGGTTGGAGATCTCAATAGGCATGCTCTTGATAAAGCTCTCAATTAGGTTTGTCTTGATCCCTGCGAAGTGGGCTACTTTAAGTAGGTTGCCGTGCCCAATGTTATATAGGTGGTCGCCATCTCTACGTACCTGCAACTCTGCGCCCTTTATGAACCCTTGCCAATTATAGGTATACTCGTCGATATAGTATATATCTATACTGTGTTTATTTAGATATGCGTTCAAGAAGTGGTTATCTGCCAGTATCGGATCTCCATATGTCGCCCACTTTGCGTCATCGAGCGACTCCTGATAGACCTCATCAAAGAATGGCGATAGACCTTGCGGAGCGAAGAATACCCCAGTGTTTATATACCTTGTGTTCTCTAGGTTTTTGTCTTTCCAAGGGAACTGTTTATTCTCTATAAATGAGCATGCCGACATATCGTCAGCACAGCCTGAAAACTTCTTGAGCAATAGTAGCTCCGATATATCTTCAAGGATGATAATATCAGAGTCTAGGTATAGGAAGCTTCCCTGCTTTATCGCCTGATTATATGCGTCGAACCTTGCCCTATATATGCCGTGGGTTTTGATTGACGCTAGCTCTATAACCTCAATGCCGCCGAGGTATTGAAGCCCTGCAAAGAGCTCGGCATTATCGCAGAAGAGTAGTACGTTGTGCTGTGTTGTCTTGCGAAGCGACTGGATCATTCGCTCTGTAAACTTATAATAGTTCGAGTTTGCAATCGTTACAATATTGCTATTTGCCATTTTTTCACCCTGATTTATTGAAGATACAACGTATTTTTAGATTATACTAAACTTCCACCTCTTTGCAATCGTTATCTTTATGCACATATACTCTTATGCGAAAATATAATTGTGTCTTAAAATTAAAAAAGGCTTTACTTTTTCTCAAGAAGTCATATTATAACCTAACAATCAAAAATTTAACTTACAATTAACTTTGTGTCCATGGGATCTATCAGGCGGTTCCTATTTCAAAAAGTTGATTTACTTTCGTGCTGTATGTGTTAATAGAACATATACACAATTACTGCGCTGTACCATGATTTTTTAGAAATTAACCAAAGTTGACGGAGTTATTCATGATAGGAAAAAAACTGAAAGAGTTACTTAAATTACGTAAGATGAAGCAAATAGAGCTGGCAAACCATGTAAACATCTCTCCATCTCGCTTGTCGAACTACCTTAGCGACAAACGTGAGCCAGATTTAGAGATATTAGCGAAGATGGCACAGTATCTTGGCACCGACTTGAACTACTTTACAAAGATAAAGTTTGATGTGAATAGAGATTCTGCATATATGCAAGCAGATAATGTTGAAGGTTCTTTAGAGGAGGACACTCAGTCTAGCGCATACGCTGCAGATGGCTCCTCTGAATTTGTTTACGTGCCACAGCTGCCGATCAACTCGAAGAAGAGAGCCTCTAAATCAAACGTTGTTGCTGTCAGCAAGATGTTTATGGAGGGCGTGAAAGATCCTGCTGAAAACGTTACCCTCTTTGAAGTAACTACAGGGATCGGCGGAAATGTGTATAAAACTGGCGATCATCTGCTTGCTGCAAAGGCTGGTAGTGTGAAGCTGACAAATGGCACAATCCTTGTCGAGACTGGCAGAAATGGCAAGTCGTACAGATATCACGATCAGGGCGATAGAAGCGTTCTTTTTGATATGGAGGAGAACTACCTGATACCAGTATCAGATAAAAATATCGATGGACTCCACGCTGTAGTATGGATCTTCCATAAGTCGTAAGTCGTTGTCCTAATATAACGTAGGGGCGAGGTCAGCTCGCCCTTAACTCTCCCTATTTATCCAATATCCTATACTGCAACGCCTCGGCGACATGTTCGCTTGCGATCTCGGTACTCCCTGCAAGGTCTGCAATCGTTCTGGCGGTCTTGATAATCTTTCCGTACGCCCTTGCCGATAGGGTATACTTATCCATTGCTAGCCCCATCAGCTTTTTGCAAGCACTATCCAGTGGAGCGTACCTTTGCAGTAGCTTTTCGCTCATCTGTGCGTTAAAGTAGACGCCAGATTCATCTTTAAATCGATTTTTCTGTATCTCATGTGCCTTTGCGACACGCTCTCTAATCTGTTCAGAGGATTCACCTGCTTTTGCGCTCTCCAGATCTTTAAACTCCACGCCGATCAGGTGAATGTGTAGATCTATACGATCTAGGAGTGGACCTGACAATCTGGCCTGATACTTTGTAACCGATTGAGGGGTGCAGCTGCACGGTTTGCGAGCGTCGCCGTGATATCCGCATGGGCATGGGTTGCAGGCGGCTACTAGCATAAAGTTTGCAGGGTATGTCACCGTCCTCCCTGCCCTTGCAATCGTAACGGCGTTATCCTCTAGCGGCTGACGTAGCACCTCCAACACCGATCGATTAAACTCTAACATCTCATCCATAAATAGTACGCCATGCGTAGCGATACTGACATGCCCTGGCATAGCCTTCGAGCCGCCACCGATAATGGCAACGTTGCTTGCCGTGTGATGTGGGGCGATAAATGGGCGTTTTATTACGAGTGCACCCTTATCTCGCAGAAGCCCAGCGACGGAGTGTACCTTTGTGGTTAATAGTGCCTCATCCATCGACATGGGGGGGAGTATTGAGGGGATTCGGCGAGCGATCATCGTCTTGCCGCTACCTGGGGAGCCGACCATTATAATGTTGTGCATCCCTGCGGCGGCGATCTCGGCGGCTCTTCGAGCGGCAAACTGCCCCTTTATATCGGAGAAATCCTGTTCGTATATATTTGTATTAAAGTTAACAGACTCTGAACGGTACGGTGGGTACTCTTTTTCGCCACGCAAGAAATCGATCGCCTCTGATAGGTGGTGGAATGGGTAGATATCGATCCCCTGTACGAGTGCCGCCTCGTCGGCGTTGTCGTACGGCAGGACTACCCTCTTTATCCCCATATTCTTCGCCCATGCGCACATGCATAGCACGCCAGATACGCCACGCAGTGCACCATCGAGCGATAGTTCACCGAGGAGTAGTGTGGAGTCGAGGTTGTACGATTTGGGGTTCATTGCGGCTAGTAGCCCTATCGCTATCGGTAGATCGTAATGTCCGCCATCTTTCTTGAGGTCGGCAGGGGCAAGGTTTAATGTGATCTGGGCGGCGAAGATATCGTAATCTATATTGCGCAGGGCAGAGCGGACACGCTCCTTTGACTCCTTTACAGCCCCCTCGGCAAGCCCCACTATCGTAAAGAAGGGCATACCGACAAGGTTTATATCCGCCTCCACCTGTACCTCGGTGGCGTCTATCCCTGAAACGTGCGCACTAGTGACTCTTGAAAACATTATTATAAGGCTCCTTCAAACAAACACCCTCCCCTTGAGGGAGGGTCGAAAAAATGACTATTTTTTCGGGGAGGGGTTTATGCCTATCCCTGCAACCCCT
>JAITWF010000072.1 GCA_031285415.1 Deferribacteraceae bacterium | reverse complement strand
GGCGGATCATCTTCCACGCAAACTGTTGTTGTAACACTTGCTGAGGATGACGAGTATATCAATATAACAAAAAGCACATCTGCATCTTATTGCGCTACATTAAATATTTTAGGCGATAGCAAGATGGATACTGGAGGGAATTCAGCTGAATATTATTTAAATCAGCCAAACTATCCATGTTTCACTGTGACAGCGTTAACTACCGCTCCTGATAACCATATGGTAACGGTAACGGCAACTATGACTGACAAATATAATAACGTATGGATAGATGAATTTGAAATAGAGATTGTGCCAACTGGGGCAAAATTAATCGTTGATGGTATAAAAATTAGCGGAGATGGATCTCTGAACAAGGGCGAGTCTGTTAAATTTAATGTAGGAATATACAATGAAGGCACGTCATCGACGCAATCAGTTGTAACAACACTTGCAACTGATGACGACTATGTAACAGTGGTAAAAAACATATCAGGTTGCTCAAATATCAGTCTATCGAGCGGAGGCAAAATTGATACTGCTGGCTACACAGGTTCATCATATCTGAATTATCTTGTCTACCCATGCTTTACAGCCATTGCATTAGGCACCACCCCAGATAATCACATAGCAACTGTAACCGCAATAATGACTGACAAATATAATAACGTATGGACGGATGATTTTGAAATGATGGTGCTTCCATGAAGATAATTTTTATAATTCTGCTTACATTTTTTAGCTCAATACTATACGCCGAAGATATTAATTTTGCTGAAAATACAGAGATAGATCTCGGCTTAAATAGCGAAAGCAATCTAGTGCCTAAAGTTAATCTGCCGATATATTGGAATAGCAATATATACTCAGCTCTGGGGATTAACGTTTTTCATACATCTGAAACAAGTGATATAGATGGCACTCCTGGAAGTCGCCAACTGTATGAAGCTACGGAAACAGTCTATAATTTTACACCTATTGGATATCGGCAAACATTTTCAGCAGCGAACGTCTATCTCGGTCTTGTATACACCTATCGAGACGCTGAAAGTTCGGAATTTGGCTATATGAATATGCCCACCTCATTAGGTGGCGAATTGGTGGCGTTGGAAAACAATATAGACTATAATCTCCATAGTATCTCCGCTGAATTTGCCATTGAGTATAAAGACGACTTCATGTTAATTAATCTATCTGGTCGAATTTCTCCGTGGCAGTATCTCGATTTGAGTCAAGATACTGTGGCTAAACCGATAGTCCAAACAAACGCAGATATGAACACGACCACCTCCATGACTGAATTGAGCTATAATATTGCAGGAAGTGCTGCATTTAAGCTACATAGATTTATCGGTGTGCGAATTAATGCTTCATACAACTTCATGCCTATTGAATATGATCTCGATATGCTTGACTATGATGGCACTTTTCATTTCAGCAAGGGCAATGTGAGCGAAGAGGAGACACTTTTATCTTATGGATTGCAACTATTCATACCCACATTGAATATAGCAGGGCTAAGTCCATCTATCGGTTATGAAGAGCGCAAATATGATGTGAATAATAAAACAACAATGGGCGATATTTCAGAAGAGGATAAATCTAGCTATACTGAGCATATTGTATCGCTAGGGTTAGTGTATAATTGGTAATCGTAGGTGAATTTTTATTAAAACAACACATATTACGAGATAAAGGAGTTTAAAATATGAACACAACTCTTTGGAAGCAGTTTGAACAGTGGCAGAAAGAGTGTAAATGGGTGGATCTCTCGCATCCACTCAGCCCGAGCACGCCGCATTGGGCGGGTTGGCATCCATTAAGTGTGACAGAGCTTTGCAATCTAAACTCTTCGCTTTTCTGCGCCCATGATTACACCACTGTAGGGCAGTACGGCACGCACGTTGACGCTCCAAACCATATGGTGAAGGGTGGGCGTAGTTTAGATCAGATAGCGGTCGACGAGATGGTTTATCCTCTATGTGTTATCGATAGATCTGATGTAGTGGCGACGAATGCAGATTATTCGTTGACCGTAGCGGATATACTGGACTGGGAAAAACGTTACGGCGCAATTCCAGAGGGTGCATTTGTGGTATTTCGGAGTGGCTGGTCGAAAAGGGCACCAGAGAGCATGGATAACTTGGATGACGATGGCAAGCGTCATTTCCCTGGCTGGAGCCTTGATTCGATCAAATTCCTTGTAGAGGAGAGAAAGATCGGTGGCATTGGGCATGAAACCTCTGATACCGAAGCACCTATCCTCTCTGAAAAGAGCAACTATGAAGTGGAATATTATATATTAGCCCAAAACCGCATACAGCTAGAGCTTTTGGCGAATGTAGAGCAATGCCCACCTATTGGAGCATTGATATTCTGTACCTTCCCAAAGGTAGTAGGTGGAACTGGCTATCCTGCAAGAGTTTTCGCACTCTGTCCGAGATAGGATTATATATGCAAATTATCAAGGCGAATTATAATGATTTACAAGAGATATTAGATCTGCAATATCTCGCATATCAGAGCGAGGCCAAACTATACAATAATCCAAATATACCGCCTCTAACCCAAACATTGAAAGATCTGGAAACGGAATTTGAGATAGGTGTCTTTTTAAAGGCGATCAACGAAGATGGTGCTATTATTGGGTCTGTTAGGGGATATTCGGATAATGGCACATTGTATATCGGAAAGTTAATTGTGCGCCCAGATTTGCAGGGGCAAGGGATCGGGACGGCACTTTTAAGAGAGATAGAGCGTGTCTGCCCACACAATCGATATGAGCTTTTTACAGGCACAAAGAGCGTTCGCAATATAAAGCTGTATGAGCGCATAGGTTATCTGAAATTCAAAGAGGAGGATATGGGGCATGGTGTGATATTTATCTATTTGTGTAAAAATCCGCTGCTGCCGCAAAGATTGTAAAGATCTGTGCTGTATATTGTATCTTCTTTCTATATGTGGTATATTCACTAAGAGTGTATTGTTTATTTTAGGAGGTGCGAAATATGTCGAACAGCCCAGTTGAGGTGAAGATTACAGGGGCAGATCCCTCTGCTCTTGGGATATTTGGTCTAGCTATGGTTACGCTTGTTGCGTCCACGCAGAAGCTTGGTATTACTACTGGATTATCGTTTGTGATCCCATGGGCGATCATATTGGGTGGAATTGCGCAGCTTATCGCATGTGTGCAGGATTATAAGCTGAAAAATCTATTTGGCGCAACGGCTTTTGGCGCATATGGGTTGTTTTGGCTGGCTGTGGCATTCTCATGGATGATAAAGATGGGCGTTTTCGGCGCAGAGCTTGCTGCGAATACTGATGGCAAGCAGATCGGCGTAGCGTTTATCGGATATCTCATATTTTCGATCTACATGACCGTTGCCGCAATGAACACCAACAAGGCGCTTTTTCTTATCCTTTTTCTGATCAATATCCTTTTTTTAACGCTTGCACTGGATTCGTTCGGTTTTGGCGCAATCTGGCAGAGGATCGCTGGCGTTGTGGAGCTTGCCATCTCTCTAGCAGGGTTCTACGCCGCCGCTGCGTCATCGCTGAATAATCAGTATGGGCATGTGATCTTGCCAGTCGGCAAAAAGATATGGAGTTAACTTTTATTCCAGCTTATTAGCCATCTCTGCAAGCTCAAATAGCTCCTTTCTGGAGTGAATCTGTAGCTTCGAATAGAGCGATTTTCTGTACCCACGCACAGTATTATCGGAGATCTTCAAGATCTCCACAATCTCCTTCTGCGTATACCCCTGCATGATCAGCTCTGCAAGGCGCAACTCCTGACCTGAGAGCTTATCAAAGGCATGAACAGCTAGGTTATACGCCATTTATGAACCTCCTGAAATTTAATATGCAGGAGTATAGCTTAATTTAGCGCATAAATACTCCACCCAACGTTGGTGGAAAGTTGATAAATGTGAGAAATAATCTTGAAATAAATAAAACTTTATGAAGAATTTTATTCTGGAGTTGCCAGATCAAATAGCTCCTTTCTGGAGTGAATCTGTAGCTTCGAGTAGAGCGACTTTCTGTACCCTCGCACGGTATTATCGGAGATCCTCAAGATCTCCACAATCTCCTTCTGCGTATACCCCTGCATAATCAGCTCTGCAAGGCGCAACTCCTGCCCCGAAAGCTTATCAAAGGCGTGGATAGAGAGGTTGTTTGCTTTCTGTATCTCTATAGGCTGTGCGGTTAGCGGTTTATCATGCGCCAGAGAGTAGCGCAGATATGGGGAGATCAGTAGATATACAGTCGTCAGCACGATCGCAATCAGCAGGCTGATCGCATACATAAACTGCGTATTATCCTGCATAGCACCCTCTAGTAGGTAGTAGATTATTAGTGAACAGAATGGAACGATAATCATTAGCGGTGCGATAAACCGTGAGGGGTAGCGTTCAGCTAAAAAGACCCCTCCGTAGTATGTAATCAACCCAAAGATCGTTGCACTTGCGCCGATCAGCATGCAGGAGAAGATTGCAACAACAGGGATATATACTGATACCACCATTCCACCAAATCCTATAGCCCCAAGCGATATCAGCACCGCCCCAGTTCGGAATGGGTCAATTCCGCTACGCTGCCATAGCGAATAGAGTATTAAGCAGGAGATGATAGTGGAGGTGTAGAAGATCGTAAACCCATCTGGTACACTCATAGCCACAGATTCGCCAAAAAATGTGAGGATACTGCCGAGCGCAAGCAGTGTATATATCCCCACAAATAGCATACGAGGCGGCACAACGCCGTCGCCCTTTTGCACATATCTAGCCCAAACACCCTTTGGCATCTTGCAGTAAAAGTAGAGCCACCCCAGCGACGCTACCCCAGCCGATAGCTTGAAGAGGGTGAACGATACAGGTAGCCCTTTATCCAACACTATAATGACAATAGAGGCTAAAATATACGTTAAACACGCCGCCTTTATCGCAGTTTTCTTGCTGAATAGGTGGACGACGATACTTATCTCTAGCCCCATTACAAAGATATCGCACAGATTTTGCAGACAGTAAGCTACTGCCATTGGGATAGGGCTTAGCGGCAGAAACATTGCAAGCACAGCCACAAGCCCGATAGCGACTGCTATGCATGCCGCCTTTATGATATATCGAGGGAGGAGGATTATAAATAGCAGTGCAACGATGTAGCCAGCGATAAATCGGACGCCCTGGTTGACTATCTGCAATATAGTATCATCCACAGGAAGCACAAAGAGGGATGTCATTCCTACATTCGTTGGCGATGGTAGGGCGAAGCAGAGGAGCAGAAAAAAGCCGAGATTCATTCGTAACGATTCATTTATTTCAAGATTATTTTTCATTTTTCCATTTTCCCCCCAACGTTGGGTGGAGTATTTATCCATTAAATTAGGGTAATCTCTATATACATTAAAAATGTTTGGGACACAATAGAAGTCTCTAATGGAGGGGTTCGATGTTGAGGAAATTGTTCGTTATTTTTATTATGTCATTACTATGCATGTTCGCTACCGCCTGCGATAATGGTAGTAGCGGAGGGGGCGGAGATGGAAAGCAGCCAACGCCGCCAGCACAGCTTGAGGGAGAGATTAATGTTACCAAGTTAGGCAATATACTTTATGCCGACTATACGGGCGGCGAAGAGGTTGCCTATCAGTGGCAAGTTTTAGAGGGTGAAGAGTTTCATAATATTAATGATGAAACCGATGAGAACTTTGAACCGAACGCCGCAGGCACATATCGAGTGATCGTCAGCGCAGAGGGGTACGACTCAAAGGCGAGTGCCTCTGTCACCATGTCGCCACTTCCTGCACTTACAGCACCATCTATAACGCACGAAACGTTCCTTGTCGAGCCGACGAAGGTCTATGTGGGTGACACTCTACAGGCTATAGGCGAGGCAGGCGTAACGTATCAGTGGAATAGCGCCGATGAGTCTATTGTAGACGCTACTACTCAATCGTTTACCCCTACAACTGCAGGTATATATACCGTTACTATCTCTAAAAGTGGCTATATAAGCGCAACTAGCGCATCGCAATCGGTAGAGGTAAGACCTTTGCTAGGTGCATTGGAGATTCAGCCGAGCGCAAGCGATAGATTCGTTATCGGTAGTGATATCTACACTGGCGCAACGCTGAACGCTATCTACACCCCTGTCGCAAGCGAGGTCGTAACCTATGCATGGAGTTTGGAGGGTGGAGTTGCTGTCTCGACCGATGAGTCGATTATGACTGGCAGTGCAGGGCGATATACCGTTACGATAAGCTCAGATAGACGTGCGCCGAAGAGTGTGTCGCTTACCGTATCAGACGATCCGCTTGCCTGGTTTGAGGGGGATTTAACTATCACCCCATCGCCAGACCCACTTGCCGCCCTTGTCGGCGATACAATTACAGCTACCTATGACGGAAGTGAAACCGATATTACATACGAGTGGCGCAGTGCGAATAACGACCTCGTGGCAAGTGGCAATACCTATCCAGACGCCGCAGAGGGGGAATATACCGTATCGGTGATCAAGGCTGGATATCACGACCTTAAGGGTCAGATCGCTGTAAATCCACTGCCATCGATATCGAAGCCAGCATTACCATCTGATATAGTTGTGGGTACAGAGCTTGTAGCGACGAATACCGATATTAACGACATCGCATATCAGTGGTATAGAGATGGCGAGGCGATTGTTGACGCAACATCCGATCGATACACCCCAACGCTAGTGGGCTACTACTACGTTGCACTCTCTGCCCCTAGAATGATCGCTACAACGAGCGACGAGGTGACGGCACGGCTTACCGCTGGCGACCTGCGCCCACTTCTGCCTGGCAATATATCCATCAATGAGGCAGACTATGCAAAAGGCACCAACGGCATACTGACGGTGGATTATGTAGGTGACGCAGAGGTTGCGGCTGCACTCACATATACATGGACGAAAGATGGCGATTCTGCAAATATACTGGGCACAACCAAATCGTACACACCACCAGAATCAGGCGTGATAGCAACCTATACAGTGGCTGTGGGCGGCATGGAGTACAGCCCCAGAACCATAAGCACATATGTGGGCGGCTGGAAGGCCTCTACTGCACTTGCAGTGGAAGTAATGAGTATTGCTTATGGTGCAGAAGATGGTATTTACGTTGCAGTGGGGCGTGATGGCAATATGGCATGGTCAACCGACCTTAATACATGGACAGCGGTCACCCCTCTTGGCACCTCTATTATATGGGATATTACCTATGGCAATGGCGTATTTGTTGGCATAAATCACGCTAATGGAACACCTGGGGGCGGAGTGGTGCGCTCAGAGGATGGCAAAAACTGGGTAATAGTTGAGGGTACAACAGGTCTTATTGCAATTCGCGGGGCTCTCAGTGCTCGTCTACTTTTTGTGGATGGTATATTTGTTCTAAATGATGGCAGTGGTTATATACGCTACTCAGCAGATGGCATCACATGGACGCAAATTAAAAACAATATATATGGAATGAATTATATCAATGACAGACTATATGTGGTAACTGGCGCCATTACTTGCACCGCCACAAACTGCGGCAATATAAGCTATACAACAGATGTTATTGGCAATGTCTACACACCTG
>JAITWF010000058.1 GCA_031285415.1 Deferribacteraceae bacterium | reverse complement strand
AGCTTTATATTATAAAGCATGTCATATTTTTTATTTCTTTAGTAGTCCATCATCCACCCCTGGAAGGGGCAACTACTGTTCCCCTTCCACCTTCCCCTTCCTTTAGGGATATTTCTCCGCAAAAGCGTGGTTTTGCTACGAAATAACTAAGAAATTACCTTCGTAGTCCGTAGATCTCTACCCGCCGATTTTCTGATGTGCCAGGTGCGCCTACATTATTTTTTATCGCAGGATACGTTGCACCTAGCCCTACTGTTTTTATAGTAGCAGGATTTATGCCAAAACTCGTCATAATACCCTTTACAGCCTCAGCTCTTTTGAACGATAGATCGTAATTATCTTTATATTCAGCGTTTGCCGACACCGATACATTATCAGTATGCCCAAAAACATAGTAGCTTGCCTGTGGAAGCGCACGCAACTTGTTCATATCAGCTTCGGAGAGCGTTGGCGTTATTATGCCAAAGTTGAAGTATACCACGTAGATAATCTGCAACCGATCGGAATCTGGTAGCAGCATGAGATTGTCGTTATCCCCCTGTAGCGGATCGCCAGAGCCGTCGCCAGCCGCTATCTGGGCGGTCGGCAAGCCTGATGAATTTAGGTTATCGTTCAGATCGGCAGCATTTGGCGCACCTAGAAGGGAGTTGATCAGCTCATCATCTGTCATACGAAGGGGATTAGTGAGATTATCCGGCCCCTTGCCCGCATTCGGATCGGAAAGGTGGGCGGTTATCTCATCGCCAGTTGGCTCATGTATCAACGGCAGGGCAGTTACTATCTTGAAGGTGGCCTGTTTTATAGAGAGTACAGACCAGCCGTTAGCGGCGACGTTTTCACGTGCGTCTCGCTCATTTACCGCCATAACCTGAAATACTGTAGTGATCTTAGAGGCGTTGTTTACCGCAACAACTTCGTACATGTAGCGGTCTTCAAGCGCAAAGGAGGCTTCAACGCCACCAATAGAAAGGACGGCGACGAATAGTGCGATTATCAATAGTTGTACGTGGCAGAGAGCTAACATTTTGTTCTTCAAGATTATAATCCCTTATAGCTTGCTCTAATTGATTTGATGGGTATACCTGAACAAGCTTTAGTTGATAGATAATATCTTCGCCACCGTTGTACATCAGAAATGCATCCGGCGGCAGTTTAGAGGCAGTATTGAAGGTACTCTCCTCCGTTACCACCTCGTAAACGTATACCGCCGCATTAGAGACCGCTGGCAACAGTAATATTGCCAGCAACATATATAACACCCTCCACTTTATGGGAGGGTGTGGCAACCGTTTAGTCTGCCTTCTGCGAAAGAAGCTCATCGATCTTCTCAAGCATTACCTGCAAGTTTACTGGTTTCGTAATAAATGCGTTTATACCAGATGCACTTACCTTCTTACGATCCGCAGTCTCACTTCTAGATGATACCGCTATGATAGGTAGCTCCAGCCCTTTATTACGCAATAGTCTTGCAAGCTCATATCCATCCATATCTGGCATCATGATATCAGTGATAAGTAGCGGATATTCATCAGACGCTAGTATCGCCGCAACATCTTTTGCAGAGACGATCTCCTTCACCTCTATCCAGCCAGTTGACTCTAAAAGTCTCTTCATAATCTTTCTATCAGTAGCAGAATCGTCCACATATGCTATCTTGACAGTATTCTTATCTGATTTTTTAGAGCCAGATTCCTTCTTCTTGCGTGTGCGCATACGGCGAGGCATATTCTGAGCAAGATCCATAACACCAGCAACGTCGATAATCAGTCGTACACGACCATCGCCCATAATTGTAGCACCTGCAATACCTGCTTTGCCACCAAGATATTCGCCAAGAGATTTAATAACTATCTCCTCTTGACCCACAAGTTTATCTACAATAAAGCCTAACCGCTTCTCTGCAAGACCAACCACAACCACATAAAGCTCATCGTGATGTGGGCTTTCAAGCTCAAATACCTCATCTAGACGCAGGAGCGAAAGCACGCTATCACGCAGTTTCAACACCTCACGCCCTTCAAAGCTGTGTACCTCTTTCACATTCACACGTACAGTCTCGATGACCGATACGAGAGGTATAGCAAAGTTTTCACCAGCTGACTCTACAAATAGAGCCTGTATAATAGCCAATGTAAGTGGCAGTTTCAGCTGAAACCTTGTGCCGACATTGATCTCTGATTCTATATTAATGATACCGTTAAGTTTTTCGATGTTGGTCTTAACAACGTCCATGCCAACGCCACGTCCAGAGACGTTCGTAATCGTTGCCGCTGTAGAGAAGCCTGGTCGGAATATAAGGGCATAGCAGGCATTTTTATCAAGCCCAGCCGCCTCTTCAGCAGAGATAACCTTCTTCTCGATAGCCTTTCTCTTGAGCATCTCAGCGTCGAGACCTTTACCGTCATCTCTGATCTCTATAACGATATGGTTCCCCTCATGGTACGCTGACAGCCAAACGTTACCTTTGCGAGGTTTTCCAAGCTGTTCACGAATATCAGGCATCTCAACGCCGTGATCCACAGAGTTACGAATCATGTGAATCAGCGGATCGCCGATCTCTTCGATGACAGATTTATCAAGCTCTGTCTCCTCACCCGATATAATCAGCTCGATCTCTTTGCCATTCTCTCTGGAGATATCTCTGACCATACGAGGGAATTTATTGAACGTCTTCCCTACAGGGATCATCCTAGTTTTCATAACAGCGAGCTGAAGCTCTGTTGTAATAAGCCCTATCTGAGAGGTTGTTTCAAGAAGCTGTTCAACGAGGTACTCATTTTCAAACTTCTTCTCGAGTGCCTGTGAAAGCTGTGAAATACGGTTACGACCGAGCACAAGCTCCCCTACAAGGTTCATTAGCGTATCAAGACGAGTAACATCCACACGTATGGTTTGCTCCATAGTTTTGGAGGCTTTCTTTACATCCCCACCGTCGCCACCTGATTGCGGCGCAGAGGTAGGAGCATCTGATGATTCTTTATCGCCACCCATATCGATTTTACCCTCATTTGCAAGTTTTAACTTCCTAACAACTGCAGTGATATCGGCACTGTCACTGCCCATCTTTATATCGTTCAGAACTTTTTTAACAACATCAACAAACTCTAGGAGGTAATCCATGATAGTTGTGGAAACGCCCATCTCACCCTTGCGAAGTTTATTGAGGATCTCCTCTGCGTGGTGAGTAACGGTACTCATCTTGTCGAATCCTAGGAACGACGATGAACCTTTCATTGTATGTGCGCCACGGAAGATCTTATTTAAAAGATCCAAATCATTTTTTCTATGTTCAAGTTCAACAAGGTCTTGATCAAGAGTATCGATAATTTCAGTAGTTTCGACTATAAAATCGCCTACTAATTCCTGCATCTCTTCCTTATTCATACCATCCTCCTGTCAAAACGGTTTCTATTGCGCATTGCGTTGTTGTTTTTAGAAACCAAATCCTCATGTACCTTCATGTACACTCCGGTTTAGTTTCTAAAAGCCGCCTAGCACTACGCAAAATAAACCGTTTTTACCAAATAATTCATACAAAGCACTGCGCTAATATAAGAATTTTACAGTCCAAATTCTTTCAATAGCTTATTCACAAGCGTCTGATCTTGCAATATCTCTTTCGAGTCTTTCAGCTGGTCTACAGCCTCTGGCGAGATCACATTCTGTTTCAGCCCTAGGGCTATCACAAGGTGTGCCATCTGCTCTTCGAGTGTAGACATCGACGCAAGGATCTTTTCAATCTTCCTCTGCGAGGTCTCTTTGAACTCCAGAGAGGAGATAATATCAAAGCTTATATCGCCACCAGCAACAGAGACATCCTTGAGCCTATCCATAAGCCCAAGAGCCTTTGAGTGGTTGCCAGCCGAGATCGCCTCATAAACCTGATCAAGCGTCTCTCGAACCTCATCGATATTAAAGTTGATCTTGTCCACAAAGGAGAGTACATCTTCGGAGGCATTTTTTGAATCTTTTATTACAGATGTCAAAACCGCCTCAAACGCTGGAAGCGAATCGTAGCTCTTCTCCACTGTAGACCCAACAGTTTTTAGCTTCTTAATGGAATCGCTAAAGTACTGTGCGATTGCAAAAAGCTCGCTAGAGGGGTTCATCGTGATATCGATCAGATCGTATTTGCCTTCGTTTATATGTCTCGCAACGGTAAGGAGTTCGTTAAGATCTTTAAATTCATCCATGCCATCACTCGATGCCCAAAAGCTTGAATACTTTCTCCTGAAGCGTATCTGGGGTGAACGGTTTCACCACATAGTTATTCACGCCACTCTTTAGAGCAGTCAGAATATCCTCTTTTGCAGCTTCAGTCGTTATCATCAATATCGGTGTCTCTTTGTACTGATCCTTCGCACGCACTGTCTTGACGTATGTCAAGCCATCCATCTCTGGCATATTCCAGTCCGTAATGATCATGTCTATAGGTGATTTTGCCATCACCTCAAGAGCTTCAACACCATTACCTGCCTCAAGTACGTTTGTAAAGCCGATCTTTTGCAGCGTGTTTTTGATGATTCTACGCATTGTTGACGAATCATCTACAGTAATTAGAACTTTATCATAGCTCATGTAAACCTCTCAGGCACATAATACACGCCCTAATATATGGCACAACGTTATTATGTGTCAATCTTTAATTGTCATATATATAATTCTTGGTACGTAATAGCCGCCGTACACAAGAGTTTTCTAATCTTTTAACTTTTTCAATCTCTCAGCTTTCGAGATAATCTCCTTTATACGAAAGCCAAAGTAACCGTCAACGATAACGACCTCGCCACGTGCAATTAACTTGTCGTTAACCGCAAGCTCTACCGCCTCCCCAGCGTCCTGATCAAGCTCCACAATGTTTCCTGGCCCTAATCCCAATATATCTTTCAGAAATAGTCTGCTCGATCCCATGCGAACGCTCACAGGGATCTCTATATCCATCAACATTTCCATATTAGGGTTCATCGGCCCTGAAGGCATGCGAGTCGTCTCCTCGCCGCCGCCAACTCCACCAAAGAAGTCTGCTGGAATAGCACCCATCCCTATATCATCATCGCCGCCTGCACCTTTGTTCAACACCGACAGAAAAGCGTCATCTAAGAAAAATTTAAAGAAAAATGGCGACTCTTTAAGGACACCCTGTATATCAAATGAGACATAGCTATCGGACTGGAATGCAGGCGAGCCTTGCAGCTTCTGCACATCCTCCACCTCAAACTGTAGCTTCTTACCAAGTTTTGTATCCACAGGGACGACCAACGCACCAAAGAACTGGTTGGCAAACTCCTTTACAGCATCTTTCAGATCCTCGTCGAGATCCGTTTTAGCCTCGCCATCCCCCATCATCATCATATCAGCAAGCATTGTTATCTCTTTAACGCCAAAGCACAAGCCCATCTCTACGCCTGTATGCTCTTCACTTGCCGAAATAAGCACGCTTGACTCGTATCCAGCGATAAGCTCTGCAGGGGTGCATGTATACGCCTCCTGCAAGGTAATCTCTGGTGACGCACTTGTTATAGACTGAATATTAGAGTTTAGCACCTCTACTACTATATCTTTAAATGTGCTAAGACCAGCCTCTTTCTCAAAATCCACTATCGACTTCATCGCTGATCCTCCGTAGTCATCCCGCTTATCTTTATAGCTTTCTTTATGCCTAATATGCCGACGCTTCCATCAAATTTATGACGGTTGCCCACATACATATTCAGCGGTTTATTGCTCTTCTTATCTAAAATGATCGTATCGCCATCTGATAGATCGAGTATCTCCTGCATAGATAGCGACGTTCTGCCTAGCTCCACAAATATCGGCACCTTAATGGTCTCTAAAAGCTCCAATATTCGCAGCTCATACTCGCCTGTACGCCCCTTCTTGGCACCTATTAGCCAGTCTTGCGAGCTGATCTTGCCTAATATCGGCTCTAATATGATAGCTGGCAGACAGAGGTTCATCATCCCCGTAGCCTCGCCAAACTTCACCTCAAAAACGATCAGCACAACAACTTCGTTCTGAGCAACGATCTGGATAACGTGTGGGCTATTCTCTGATAGCTCCTTCTTCATTCGAACGTTCGGCACAACCTGCTTCCAAACATCCTCTAGATCCTTCAAGATCAGAGCAATGATGCCATCTATGATCGTCATCTCTAGCTGTGTCAGCTCTCGCACCTGAAAAAGCGGCAACCCTGCACCACCCAATAGTTTATCAACTATAGGGAAGATAAGCGATGGGTTTATCTCCAATACTGCGTTACCTTGCAGCGGAATCATACTGACGATGTTAAAGCTTGTAGGGTCTGGCAGCGACATAAGGAATTCACCGTACGTCATCTGGTCGACACTCACAAGCGATATATCTGTTATCGTACGCAGGAAGCTCGACAGGTTGGAGCTAAAGTTTCTGGCAAATTTATCGTGCAGATTGCGAATAGAGCGCAACTGTTCCTTAGAAACTCTATCTGGTCTGCGAAAATCGTAGACAGAGATCTTCTTAGGTATAAAATCGGTATTATCTAATACCTCAGTTTTTTCGCTATCATCAACAACCGTTGATAATAGAGCATCAATCTCGTCTTGACTTAATATATCTGCCATAAATATTGCTGGGAGGGGCAACTACGTTTCCCCTTCCCATCCTCCCCTTCCTTTTGGGACACTTCTCCGCAGGCGCATGTCCTGCTACGAAGTGATGAATATATTTTATAACATCCCAATCACGTCATTGCAGAGTTCCCCTCCTTGGAGGGGTGGCACGAAGTGACGGGGTGGTATATCTGCAAACAAGACAGCTTGCAAACTACCCTTTACAGTGATACTCTATGCGTTTAGCGATCTCATCCAGCGGCACTATATCATCGGCAATTCCAGCCTCAACTACAGCACGTGGCATACCGTAAACGATACACGATGCCTCATCTTGAGAGACTATAAGTCCGCCCTTCTTCTTTAACTCTGTAAGCCCTTTGGTGCCATCATTTCCCATACCTGTCATGATAACGCCGAGTGCATCTTTACCGTAAACCTCTGCAACAGACGCAACCATAACGTCTACGCATGGGTTGTGTAGCAGTGCATTATCCTCTGGCTTAAGCTCAATAACGCCGCCACGTTTGATAACCATCTGCTTACCACCTTTAGCGATATATACCCAGTTTGGCTGAACGACCTCACCACCCTGCGCCTCCACGACCGTCACCTTCGAAAGTGAGTTTAGTCGTGCAGCTAGCGACGCTGTAAAGCTTGGTGGCATATGTTGAACTATCAATACAGGCACTCCAAGATCAGCTGGTAGCAACGGAATTACCCTCTGGAGCGACTGCGGTCCCCCAGTAGATGTGCCAAGAGCGACGATCTTTTTAAACCCTGCTCTAGTGGATGTTTTAGTAGCTGTACTTGCCACAGGAGTCGACGCCGTTGTAGATGGGCGTATAGGTGTTCTATGGCTAGAGATCCTACGCAATATAGATTTATCGCCAGCGAATTTGCGAACTTTGCTCTTCAGCTCGTTTGAGATCTTCAAGATCCCTACACTGCCATACGATTTCTCTTTCGGTATAAAATCCACCGCACCCATATCGAGTGCCTTTAATGTGGTGTCCGCCCCCTCTTGAGTGAGCGAACTCACCATGATTACAGGGGTCGGGGTATCTTTCATTATTATTTCTAACGCTTGCAGACCGTTCATTTTAGGCATTTCAACGTCTAAAGTGATAACGTCTGGTCTCAACTTCGCCGTCATCTTGACAGCATCTTCCCCATTGGCACCAAAGCCTACAATCTCGATATCAGGCTCGCCGTTGAGCATACTTTCAATAGCTTTTCTCATAAAAGCGGAGTCGTCTACAATCAATACCTTTATCTTACTCATAGCACATCCTTCAACTTTCTCTTCATTTTTTGCACAGCAGAGGCGTGTAGCTGAGAAACTCTTGATTCTGTCAGATCCAGAACTTCACCGATCTCCTTCATAGTCAGCTCTTCATAGTAGTACAAGCTGATCACGAGGCGTTCCTTCTCTTTCAATTTATCAATCTCTTCTGCCAGAATTTCGGTTACGCTGTTCTGCATAACCTCCTCCTCTGGCGACAGCCTATTGCTCTGTATAAACTCTATCAGCCCTACGCCGTCCTCGTCCGACGACTCATCCAGGCTTATCACCCTATCAGAGCCTTGAAGATCGTAGATGCGGTATAGCTCATCCTCTTCAATCCCTGTATGGGCAGCAAGCTCCTCAATAGTAGGCGTCCTGCCAAGCTCTTTTGCAAGCTCGCCAGCCGCACCCTCGAGTGCCTTTATCTTCCCCCTTGCGTTGCGAGATAAGAAATCAAGATTGCGCAAGGCGTCCAGAATCGCCCCCTTCACCCTATGCTCTACATAGGTGTGAAATGAGACGTTTCGCGATTTATCATATTTATCCAGACACTCTATCAGCCCTAAAGCAGCGGCGGAGTAGAGCTCATCTATATCCACACTATCTGGCAACGTACTCTTGGCACGTGCCGCCCATACCTTAATCTGCGGCAGATAATCCTTTACTATCGTATCTTTTTCATCGTCCGTAAGACGTATAGCCCCAGTGCTTGAGTACATTTACAATATCTTCCAGTAGTTTTTCAATATCTTCTCTACGCCAGAGCTTATTCTCTTTACCACATAGTAGAGAATAAAGAAGAGTATAATATCTCTAAACAGATATGTCAATTTGAGTTCTGGCGATAATAGCTTAAATATAACAGAGGCAAGCATTACCGTTGAGGCGATCAACAATGGAAGATATTTTATGGACGTAATCATCGTGTACTCCTATTTATTTGGGCGAGCAGACCTCGCCCCTACACCAGAGCGTCGCACCTGCATTGCCGTTACGTAGGGGTGGGGTTAGCCCACCCATGAATCTTTTACCTACAGGCTATTGATTCTATTCGCCAACACGCTAATCCCTTTGGCAAATGGCGACTGCGGCGACACCAGCGACAGCAGCTTCTGCGTCTTAGTCGTGCGTTTAACCTCTGGATCCTCTGGCATATTAGCCAGAAGCTCTATCTTGAGGTTTAAAAATTTCTTTGCAACTCCAGCAAGATTCTCAAAAACCTTCCTAGCGTGGGCGTCGTTGTCCACCCTATTAAAAACTATATACGCCTTTTCTATCGAGTGCAGCTGTTTCGCAGTCTTGAAAAACGCATATGCATCTGCGATTGCTGGCGGCTCTGGCTGCGTTACCGCAATCACGATCTCCGCCATCGATACAAATTTATGAACACTATCCGATATCCCTGCACCTGTATCGAATATTATATAGTCGTAGTTGTTATCTAACGTTACAAACACCTGCTGAATCTTTGCAAAATCTTGCTCCGACAGATCAGCAAGCTCAACAAAACCACTCGAGGCTGGAAGCACATCAAATCCGTAGATCCCATGCACCAACACATCCTCTAGCTTCGCCTTGCCAGCCAGATATTGGCGAATATTTATCCCTGCTGGGATCTTGAGCATAATGTCGATATTGCCAAGGCTAAGATCTGCGTCAAAAACCAGTACACGCTTCCCTGCCTGCGATAGTGCATAGGCAAGATTGACTACAAATGTAGTTTTGCCCACACCACCTTTGCCGCTAGATACTGATATGTATTTAGCGTGTCTTCCTCGCTCCCATGCTATCTTTCTGAGGCTAGCTGCCTGATCGTTTAGTTGTCTTTCCATAGTGTTGGCATCTCTTGTAAAAGTTTTTTAGCAATTTTCTTGCCATCTGGAATTTCCATATCATCTGGCACCCCCTGCCCATTCGAAAGAAGTAGCAAAGGGATATCTTTTTTGATCGATACATTCACGAGCGCACCAAACCGACGAGTCTCGTCAAGCTTGGTAAATACTAGATACTGCGGCTCAAGATCAGCGTATCTATCGTATATTTCAATAAACTCCGTCTGGTTCGCCGCCATAGAGAGCACAAGCACAGGCACGATACTCTCCGATACTGCGAGATACTCCATCGTATCCCCCAGCTTTATATCATCATACGGACTTCGCCCTGTAGAATCAAGTAATATATAATCAAACTCTGGCGTCGTCTCCTCTAATATGCGTGCAAGCTCCTCGGGGCTTGTGGCGATATATAATGGGAGGTTCACTATCTCGGCATACGTTTTTAGCTGCTCCACGGCACCTATTCGGAAGATATCCACCGTTATCAGGCAAACCTTACGAGTATATTTCAACACTAGATCTGCGGCGATCTTAGCTATAGTGGTGGTTTTCCCTACACCAGTAGGCCCTATAAACATCGTTATCTTATTCTGCAAGGCGAAGATCGACTCATCCTCTACAGGGATCTTCTCCGCCAACGCCTCTACAATAATATTTCTAAGCTGCCCCTTGCCAATAAGATCTGGAAGCTTCCCATCTAGCCCCTTCAGAAGGCGATACGAGATAAGCTCGTCTAGCCCATTCTTGATAAGGATCTGATAGAACTCCTTCAGATTCTGCGGCAGATCAACGTTTACGGTATCAGGCTCCTCCATAGAGCTTTTAATCTCGGCGATCTGCTCCTTTAGGGAACCAACATCCGCTAGAAGCGACCCAACCTTATCAAGCCCCATAGATTTCAGTAAATCGGCAAATTTATCCATAGTTAGCTCTGGCTGCGGAGGGGGTGGGGGTGTTGGTGCTATGTACTCCTCTATCGGCGGCAACACCGATATCTCGTCATCCTCATACAGATCTAGCTTCGGCGTAGCGGCAGCTGGCAGTTTATAGGTAGGATTTGCCATAGCACTCTTCTGCTCAGCACGCAAAGGGGAGCGCACAACCTGCGATTTCGGCTCTGGAGTAGGCGTTGGAGCAGTAGTGGTATTTTTTTCCTTATCGGCGAGCTTGTCGTAATCAACGGCAGCTGTCACCTCTAAGACTTGGCGAGATAGTAGCCCAAGACCAGAGGGCTTCATCACCTTGCGTGTGGTAAGGATTACTGCATCAGGACCAAGCTCCTGCTTGATCTGACGGAGTGCCTCCTTCATGTCGGTTACTTCATACTTCTTGATCTTCATAGTTGACTCTTAAATATGGATGTCAAAATATTATAATATTCTTTATTATTGCTGTTTGCGATATCGATCCACTGCTTTAATCTATTGGATAAAATTTTATCAACATGCCACGTTTGCTTCAAAACACCCTCATCAGCATTTAAGATGTATTCCATAATTTTATCTTTATTTTTATTGATATTTCCAAATATTCTAGGAATATCTTTAAAAACACCTTTGCCTGTATCGATAGTTACGACACCGCCAGCGGTAAACGTATCTCGCATTGATGTTGAAACTATACCATATTTAGCAACAAGCCATAATGAAAGCTCTTCATATTTCTTACTACCATTATGCAATATATTAGGAAACAACGCAAATGCTTCTGTTGTGTGAAGCAGCTTTTCGTCATTAGACAATGTTCGCCATAATCTGACTTTTATTGATGTAGTTACACTATCATTAATCCACCATAGTGCCTCTCCATCTCTCAAATTGCCACGATAGTAATCTACAATAGGTTCTATCGGGTTATCAAGAGTGCGCAAAGTGTCATAATCGATATTCATTTTATCAAATATCGTGCTGTTTTCTGGTAGCTTCATATCAATCTTATATCGTGGAGAGTGAGTTACAACTATATCAGAGAGACACTCTTCATACGGTCTAGCCTTAAACTCTACAGGATCAGCTAGCTTACCAAAGATAATAAATATACGCTCTACATCCTGCACTCGACTATTTTCAAGAACACTATTGCCAGTTGTCTGCCAATGATCTTGAGTTGTGCTTTTTACTTCAACACCATAATACTTCCCTGCTACAATATCAGGAAACTTATGCCCCGACACCAGTTGAAGTGTATTATTGAATTTAGTTTTTACTGCCATATCGGTCATTGCATTAAAAACAATTTTTTCTAACGCAACCCCACTATGCTCTTTTATTTTAAGTGACGTAGCAAAGTTGCTATTTAAAAAAGAATTTGTTTCGTAAACTAAAGTAGTAAACTCCTCCAAAGTTGGTTTTCTATTATCTGAAATGATCATCTGTCATCAGTTCCAAAGTATAGCGACCAATTATTCTCTATACGTTTGGCAATATGATATGCAAATAGTGGAGGTACGGCGTTGCCAATCAGCTTATACGCCTCGGAGGCAGATACAGAGCCGTTATCGGAATTAAATACAAATTCGTAGTCATCAGGGAATGTCTGTATTCTTGCGCACTCTCGGACGGTTAGCCTGCGCTCTTTCAAGCCCATATTCAACTCATCTATGTATCTTCCGCCGTTCTCTTTGCTCAAGCGTCTAAACTCTATATTCCCATGATGTTCCGATCTAATTGTTGGAGCTACACCATCTAAATTTACCTCTGTCTGCCCTTGACAGTGCGCACCCATATATTTTGCTTTCGAATGCTTTCTTTGAGATAAATCGTTAGACTCATGAGGTTCTTGCAAGCCAGAAAGCACTGATTTCAGTTTAATTTCACCATCAACAGGCAACGGATATGGGCAATACTCATCGGTAATTGTTTCGTTCGACAACGCCTTTAATGCCTGTACAGTTAGTGCCGACTTTTTAAATCCAAAAAATATCACACGCTCTCTTGATTGGGCAACTCCATAATCAGCAGCGTTCAACACTTTAGCAGGAACAACTAGATAGCCATTATTACGAAAATCTTCCTCTATAATGCTCTTTACATCTGCTAAATTTACAAGCCCCTTTACATTTTCAGCCACAAACATCTTAGGCTTTACAATAGAGATAACATCGCACATCCATCTGTATAGATGCCCCCTATTTTCACCATTAGGCGTATCATCTGTTATCCTCTTACCGCTATGACATTTATCCGATTCTAGCCCAAGACGCTTGCCAGAAACAGAGAAATCCTGGCAAGGGAAGCCACCCGTAATCAGATCAATATCGACTGGAAATACATCACCGCTATCTTTATGTTTTTTTACGAGATCAACAATACTATCAACTCTATAAATATCTTCCGATAAACCTTTCCTTGTGAAATAGTTCGACCATGCTGTTTTGGCAGGTTGTTTTATATCGTTAGCAAAGACAGTCTTAAAGCGAGTTTTGCTTAGGTGTGTTCCCATAATATCAAATCCACCCTCAAAGCCGAGATCCATGCCGCCACAGCCAGAGAACAACGATAAAAGATTTAAGTTCTTATTCATCTATTGCCCCCCTTGCCCTCTAGGCGGAGTAGGATCATTTGCAAATTCAATGCTGCCGAGCGATTCAAGCTTTACGCTCTCGCTAATCTCGGAGTGCGAGATAAGGTTTATCTGCGTGATATACTTCTCCACAAACTTCCTCATCGGCGCACGAAGCGGCGGCGAGATCACCAGAACTGGCGGCAACCCTTTATTTACGATAGCGTCGCACTTAGCGATAAGCTCCGACAGGATCTTTTTCGCTGCCATAGGGTCGGTAACGATCTCCTTCCCCTCATCGGTCTGCTGCAAACTCTTCGCCAGAAGCTGCTCCACAGCAGCAGGAAGTGTAAATATATGTAATATTCCATCCGTCCCAAGGAGGTTCTCTGTGATCTGTCTACGTAATCCAAAGCGCACCTTCTCGGTCAAATAATCCACATCTTTATTAGAGGAACCAAATGTAGCTAAGGTCTCCAATATCGATTGCAGGTTTCGTATCGATACACGCTCTCGCAACAGGTTTTGTAGCACCCTATTTACGATACCTATATCCATAATGCCTGGTACGAGGTCGTCTACAACCTTCGGATGTTTCTCTTTTAGTTTAGATAGGAGATCCTGCGTCTCCTGCCTGCCGACAAGCTCAAATGCATTCTGCTTTATCACCTCTGTGATATGTGTAGCAATGATCGTAGCTGGGTCGACTATCGTATAGCCTGCCATCTCGGCGTTATCTTTCTCAATTTCATCAATCCATTTGGCAGGAAGCCCAAAGGCTGGCTCCTTCGCCTTCAACCCCTCTACCTCATCCAGAGTGCCAGCAGGGTTCATAACCATATATTTTTCGGGATAAACCATCCCCTGTGTACACCTTACCCCTTTCAGTAGTAGGTTATACGAATTTGTCTCAAGCTGTAAGTTATCACGAATGCGCACAGGCGGCACGATGAAACCCATCTCTAACGCTACCTGACGGCGAATCGATTTTATTCTAGTAAGGAGTGTCCCCCCCTGATTGGCGTCAACAAGCGGTATCAGGCTGAATCCGATCTCAAGCTCCAGAGTATCCATTTCGAGAAGATCTTTGACCTCCTCCTCCTCTGGTTTTGGAGCGTCCTCTTCGCCAGCCCCCTTAGCTGATTCCTCATCATCCTCGGTAACGCTGCCAGATCTATGTTTGCGAAGCATAAGGTAACCAGCTCCGCCCATTATAAGTGCAATAAATACGAACGGAAGCTTCGGCATGCCAGGCACCATTGCAAAGAAGAGAAGCACCCCTGCGACGATAAACATAACCCTTGCATGCGGAAAAAGCTGTTTACCGAGCTGTTTTGATAGCATCTGATTGCTGCCAGCACGTGTTACAACTATACCAGCGGCGGTTGAGATAATAAGGGCTGGGATCTGCCCCACAAGACCATCACCGACGGTAAGGAGGGTGAATCGTGTAGCTGCCTCGCCAAACTCCATTCCGTGCTGAACGACACCGATGATAAGTCCGCCGACGATATTTATAGCGGTGATAATAAGACCTGCAACGGCGTCACCACGCACAAATTTCGACGCACCATCCATAGATCCGTAGAAATCTGCCTCGCTTCGTACCTCTTCCCTGCGTTTACGAGCCTCATCTTCGTTTATGACACCAGCGTTCAGGTCGGCATCGATACTCATCTGTTTGCCAGGCATAGCGTCCAAGGTGAACCTTGCGGCAACCTCTGCGACCCTGCCAGAACCTTTAGTGATAACCATAAAGTTGATAATTACGAGTATCATAAATATGATCAATCCGACGGCGAAGTTCCCCCCGACGACGAACTCACCGAAGCTTCGAATAACCTCCCCTGCGGCGTCTGAACTCTCATGACCGTGCAGGAGGATCAGGCGAGTCGAGGCGACGTTTAACGCCAATCGAAAGAGCGTCGATAATAGCAGGATAAATGGGAATGATGAAAATTCCAGCGGTTTTATTATATAGAGGGCAACTATAAGGATCACAACGCTTAGTGTGATACTCATCGTGAGGAGGATATCGAGTATAATCGGTGGCAACGGCAGGATCATCACCACGATAATGGAGATAACGCCGACTGCCAGCATTACATCTGTCTGCTGTCCTATACGTTTTAACGGGCCTTGCATTGCTGCCAAAGTACTATTAGCCATGCTATTTTATATACTCCACTATTAATATATAGTCAATAAAACTATTGAGCGAAGGCGGACATGCGCCGACGTAGCGAATCGGTGAAGGAAGGGGAAGTTGGAAAGGGGAAACCTTGGTTGCCCCTTCCAGTGATTGTAATAAAACTATTGACAAGCTTGATTTTAAGTATAGGATTGGTAGTATATGGGGAGTATTCTCGTAAGACACTTCATACGGAGAGGGTATTAATTTGGAGATATCGTCGGTTCTTGGAGTTATTGTTGGCGCATTGGCGGTTTGCGTTGGGATGATATTCAAAGGCGCAAGCCTTGGTGCGCTCGTAAACCCTGCTGCGATCCTGATCATATTTGTTGGTACCGCTGGTGCGCTACTGAACGCATTTCCTATGCGCAACTTCACTAGAGCTCCAACATACTTTGGGCTGGTATTTAAAGGCGCAAAAGAGGCGGATCTAAAAGAGACTGCAATCTTATTCGTAAACCTGTCGCAGTTGGTGCGTAAAGAGGGCGTTCTGGTGCTTGAGAAGCAGGCGGAATCGATCGAAGATCAGTTCCTTAAAGATGGCGTTGGAATGGTGGCGGATGCTACAGAGCCACGAGTTCTTGAGGATGTATTAGACGCACAGATCACCGCAATGCAAGATAGGCATAAAGATGGCGCACTTTTCTTTGCTCAAGCAGGGATGTACGCCCCAACACTTGGCGTTTTGGGAGCCGTTATCGGGCTTGTTGCCGCACTAGGTAACCTAAACGACATCGACGCACTCGGACACTCTATCGCCG
>JAITWF010000126.1 GCA_031285415.1 Deferribacteraceae bacterium | reverse complement strand
GTATGTCCAGCGTTCAGTATCACTCGTATACCATTATCGTATGGGTCTCTCCTTACCGTATCCGCCTTTATATTGCATACTCGTGTAATAATATCGCCGATCTCCCTACGTAGCACTCGATCTCGCTCATTTAAAAGCATATTAAATAGTGACTGATCAGCGATTGCAGCGGTTTTAATTATCTCGCCAAAGCCTGAAAGAAAGTCATTATCGGTGATACTTTTCAAAAAAGCTATATCTATGATTACGTTAGTAGGTTGATGAAACGCCCCTACGAGATTTTTAATACTGCCTACGTTCACCGCCGTCTTGCCACCGATAGCGGAGTCTACCATCGATAGGAGCGTCGTGGGGATATTATGAAACTTTACCCCACGCATATATATTGCGGCGGCGAAGCCTGCCATATCGCCAACGGTGCCACCGCCAAGCGCAACAATCTCGCTACCCCTATTGCAGCCATTATCGGCAAGCCACTTGATAAACGTCTCAACCTTTGCAAAGCTTTTCAACTCCTCACCGCTATCCACGATAAAGCTTCTCTCTGAAAGGCACTCTGGATATAGCTCCGCCACTCGCCGATCGGCGATCATAAAGGCACCAGAGCCCTTTACAAACTCTGCTGCCGACTGTTCACTGATAATGCTCATCTATCCTCTCTAATATCGTATCGATATTGACGTTCGTTGTATCTATAAGGAGATCCGCCTGTGTATAGTGGCAAGCTCTAGCAAATAAGAGCCTTTTCACCATCATCTCTGTGGGTGCGCTACCCATAAGCGGCCGAGCGTAGTCACTACTTAATCGTTTAAAGATCTCTGTAGGGGTAGCGGTTAGTAGAAGGATCTTGCCATTTGCCCTCATCCACCTTAAATTCTCTCTGATTGTAATAGTGCCGCCGCCGCAGGCGACAACGCCAGATTGCACAGTTTTGAGTGCCTCTGACTCAAGCTTGCGAAACCGCTCCGAACCGTACCGCTGAAAGATCTCCGCCACTGGCAGATCGGCGAGACGTTCTATCTCTGTATCCAAGTCGGTAAATGGTAGATTACGCCGTGCGGCGAGTGCTTTACCAACGGTACTTTTGCCTGTGCATAGGAAACCTGTTAAGAAGATCATTGGCTAGTCAGCCCTCTCAACACAAACCAGAGCACAAAGATAGTGCCGATCGGCAGGATTAAGGTAGTAATAACAAGCACTATAAAGGCGTTCACGAGATCTTTCACGATATTTTCAGTTTTCGATGAGATCGCCGTCAGCACCTCGTTTATCTTTAGTCCGACGTTCGGCACCTTGAGTTTATCTAGAAATGAGCTCTTCTCCGCCCCCACTCCCCATTCGGAAGGGTCGGTGAGGTCGCTCTGGATAACCTCCAGCTCCGAAGCATTCTTCTCCACCCTATCGGCGGAGAGCGTCATTATATCTCCCATAAAGTAACGCTCTAGCATGGTAGAGGTCATTATAGATAGCGGCACCGCCCCCCACGAAACGATACCGATGATAAGCATACCGATCGCTGCCTTTCGAGTGTTTACCCTATGCCGCCCCCAAAGGGAGACCGCCCCGATAGCGGCAGCGATAGGGAAGAAGATCTTGAACGACAGCCAGCCGCCAGCGATCATCACCACCTTCTCAAGCACTATCGCCCCCATTGCTACCAGAAACAGATCGGAGATCTTGTTGATAGTACTGCCAACAGGCTGTAGCACCATAAGTGGCGATACGTCGATACCTGCAAGCACCACGCTAGCGTCTACATTGACATCTTGCGAGAATGCGATAATTCCGCTTACGAGTTTGGTAGTCATAAAGAATAGGCTTGCGGAGGCTAGACGGCTGTCGAGTGCCTCCTGTAGGGATCTGTAGTAGCCGCTATCATCAGCGGCAGATAGCCCAAAGAGATTTGGCAGTATAAAGAATGATAAGACCCCACCTAGGAGGATAGCCGCCGTCAGCAGGGTTTTTATTAATGTATCACGTTTCATAATACGAAACTATAGTACAACTATGTGAATAAAACAATAGCATCTGGGCATTTAATTCTTAAAAGAGCGGTCTCCATCACTCTGAAATGATGGTTTAGGTCGACGCATTCAAGGTATGCGGTCGTTATATCCTGCCCCACAGCTAGATCCATGCAGTAGCTCTCTGCGCATACTAAGAATGCCGTCTTATCCTTTAGAGCGGTAGATTTTATAATATCAGAGCCGACGAGCTTCTGAATGCGCTTACTCTCTAAAACTCCAGTACCTGCCTGAATGCGCTGTAGCTGCATGTATAGATCGGGGCTTACCACAAGGGCGTATCTGCCGCTACGTCCAGCCTTTTCAAGCATTGCTATCCCAGTAGCTACATCTGCAAAGGCGTTTTCACCCTCCCCCCAGTTGCCACGCTTTACCTGCTGTGAGCCTTTCACCGTCAATAGCCCCTCCAGCTTTAAAGCAGGAATTCCGTAGAAGATCATCTCATCCTCATGTTTGGAGAGTACCGTTGCGGCACGCATGCAGGGGGAGAGATCTATAGCACCGTTCAGATCTCGCCAGTTGAGCCAAAAATCGCTATATATCTGCGGAATCTCGACGAGTTGGCGGTTAGTAGTCTTTACGAACCACTCCTCAATCTCCTCACCCTTGTCAAACCGCTCTATCTTTGCATATTGCGCCTCCGTCCCTACAGATACAAGGGGGAGAAACCGCCGTACCTTTAATGATTTCTTTGCCACATCGACCACTGTATTATCTATATTGCGCCACAGATCTGCGGAGATAGGCGCACCCTCTCTTCCTAAATAATCCATATTAATCATCCTCTTTTATAAGGCTACCGATCGTGAGATCGCCCACTTGACGCTCCTTTATACCGAGATCCGCCATCATCTCCTTCACCTCGCCCTCGCCATCGGCTAAAAGTGCAGCAAATCCTGGATCCAGATAGCGCAGAAGCGTCATTAACTCGCCCACATGCTGCTTCTCCTCGTCACGGATATCCTCTAGCACCCTTTTAGCGATCGGATCGTCAGTTGATAGTGCGTGCGCATCGTATAGATAGATCGCCTCAAGCTCCGACGCTATATCGATACGAAGAGCTTGCATAAGCTCCAGCTTCGTCACCTTCCTGTTCACATTTCCCTGAAATGGGTTCGCAAAACTCGGCATAATCTTATCTCCTTATAGACTAAAACTTGCCATATGGTATTATAACAAAATGTAAACGTCAATTAGTTTTTCTGTAAAATCGCTTGCCATATAGGTGCGTATTAGTGTATCTTAACGAGTTTAAGAGGTTCATTTAATGCAAAATAAATTGATACGCAACTTTAGTATTATAGCGCACATAGACCACGGCAAGTCGACCCTTGCCGATCGGATCATAGAGTATACTGGAGGGATTGAGGAGCGCAAGATGAAGGCGCAGGTACTTGATAGCATGGATATCGAGCGAGAGCGAGGGATCACTATCAAGGCGCAGACAGCTCGCCTTACATATACAGCAGATGATGGAAAGACCTACCAGCTCAACCTTATCGACACCCCAGGGCATGTCGACTTTACCTATGAGGTATCCCGAAGCCTTGCCGCCTGTGAGGGGGCATTGGTAGTAGTGGACGCCTCTCAGGGTGTAGAGGCGCAGACGATCGCAAATGCATTCATGGCGGTCGACCAAAACTTAGAGCTGATCACCGTTATAAACAAGATCGATCTACCAAGTGCAGACCCAGAGCGTGTGCAGAAGGAGGTCGAGGACGCTATCGGTATCGACGCCTCCGAAGCCGTTCTTGCTAGCGCAAAGGAGAAGATCGGCACTCGTGAGATACTAGAGTCTATAGTCAAAAAGGTGCCTGCACCATCGGGAGACTCTGAAAATCCACTCAAAGCAATGATCTTCGACTCATGGTACGACGCATATAGAGGCGTAGTAGTCCTTGTACGTATGGTAGAGGGGACTATGCGCCCAGGCGACAAGATCAAGCTGATGTCTACCAGAAAGGAGTACGAGATTATCGAGATGGGCTCATTCACTCCATCCCCTATCGCCTTAAAGGAGCTCTCAGCTGGCGAGGTAGGATTCATCACCGCAAGTATCAAATCGGTGCATGAGGTGAAGATCGGCGATACCGTCACTCACGTTAAAAGACCTACTGATACACCATTTCCAGGATTTAAACATGTTAAGCCTGTCGTATTCTGTGGGCTTTACCCTATAGACCCAAGCGAATATCAGACGTTAAGAGACGCTCTAGAGAAGCTTATATTAAATGATAGTGCCGTCACCTTTGAGCCTGAAAGCTCTCAAGCGTTAGGATTCGGCTTCCGTTGTGGCTTCTTGGGGCTTCTACATATGGAGATCATACAGGAGAGGCTCGAGCGTGAGTTTAATCTCGACCTTATCTCCACCGCCCCAACGGTTGTATTCCGTATCACCAAACTGAACGGCGAAGTCTTTGATATCGACAACCCTGCACTCCTGCCGCCACCGTCAGAGTGCGAAAAGGTAGAGGAGCCGTATATATCATCTACGATAATCCTACCTGCCGAATATGTGGGTAGCGTTATGCAGCTTCTGAACGCTCGACGTGGCATACAGACGAATATGAAATATATGAGTGCCGCTCGCTCTATATTAGAGTACGATATACCGCTGATGGAGGTCGTTACAGACTTTTACGATAAACTGAAATCGATCTCACGAGGATATGCCTCATTCGACTACGAATTTTCAGAGTTTCGCCCAGGCAGCCTTGTGAAGCTAGATATACTTATAAATAAAGAGCCTGTGGACGCATTAAGTATTATCGTGCATAAAGATCAGGCGGAGTACAAGGGGAGAGAGCTTGTAGAGCGAATGAAAGACGTTATCCCACGCCAGATGTTTGAGGTGGCGATTCAGGCGGCGATCGGCTCGAAGGTTATCGCTCGCTCTACCGTCAAGGCGTACCGCAAAGACGTTATCGCAAAGTGCTACGGCGGCGATATCTCTCGTAAACGTAAACTTTTAGAGAAGCAGAAGGAGGGGAAGAAGCGCATGAAATCGATCGGCAAGATCGACCTACCGCAAGACGCCTTCCTTGCTGTATTGAAGATAGGAGACGAAAATTAATGTCTAAAGAAAAAGAACCCAAGAAGGGGATGAGAGATTTTTTCGATTCGCTCGTAGTAGCGTTTGTGATCGCAATGATTATTCGTACATTTGTAATGAGCGCATATGTGATCCCCTCTGGCTCTATGCTTGAGACGCTTCAGATTGGGGATCATATCATAGCTAGCAAGATTAGCTACCTCTTAGGGGATCCAAAGTTCGGCGAGATCGCAGTATTTGAGTATCCGCTAGAGCCTGGAAAAGATTTTATCAAGCGTGTAATCGG
Source organism: Deferribacteraceae bacterium (assembly GCA_031285415.1). Lineage (GTDB taxonomy): Bacteria > Chrysiogenota > Deferribacteres > Deferribacterales > JAISNW01 > JAITWF01. The sequence continues at coordinate 8,735 of JAITWF010000126.1, read as the reverse complement.
TGAACCGGGCGATACGATAAAGATCGTCGATAAGAAGCTCTATCGCAACGGTGCGGCGGTGCAAGAGGATTACGTACAGCTGCGAAACTATCCATCGGGGCCTATCGCCGACAATGTGCCTGAGTTTAAGGTGCCAGAGGGGCATTACTTCATGATGGGTGATAACCGTGACTCCAGCGCAGATAGCCGATATTGGGGACTGGTGCCTAGAGATAGCTTCAAAGGGAAGTCAGTTATAATATACTGGTCGAAAGATCCTGCTGGCGGCATGTTGAACTTGAAGTCGGTACGTTGGGATCGTTTGCTAAATATAACGAGGTAGTTCAATGAAATATAAAACAGTCCTATTAAAGCTGTCTGGCGAAGCACTCATGGGTGGCCAACAGTACGGCGTCGAGAGCGAAACTTTGCGCTATATTGCGCAGGAGATCCGCACACTATTTGATTCTGGCGTGCGGATAGGGCTTGTGATCGGCGGTGGCAATATCTTCCGTGGAGTGTCAGGCTCTGCACAGGGGATGGATAGAGTATCTGCCGATTATATGGGTATGCTTGCTACGGTGATCAATTCGCTCGCCCTGCAAGACGCTCTAGAGAAGGCTGGAATCCCTACACGTGTACAGTCGGCTATCGAAATGCGTCAGGTGGCAGAGCCGTTTATCAGACGTAGAGCGATGAGGCACCTCGAGAAGGGGCGTGTCGTTATCTTCGCCGCTGGCACAGGCAACCCTTACTTCACCACCGACACTACAGCCACATTGAGGGCGTCCGAGATCAATGCCGACGTAGTGATCAAGGCAACAAAGGTGGATGGTGTATACACCGCAGACCCTAAGAAAGACCCAACAGCGACTAAGTATGATACCGTTTCGTATATCGATGTACTCACAAAGAGGTTGAATGTGATGGACTCCACCGCAATCAGCATGTGTATGGATAATAATATTCCGATAGTGGTATATAATATGATGGAAGCTGGAAGCCTATTAAGAGTAGTAAAGGGCGAAGCGGTCGGAACAACAGTAAAATAAACCTCCGTCACTGCGGCCTACGAGCCGCAGTCCAGATCTACTAATTCTGGATTGCGGATCAAGTCCGCAATGACGTGATTAGGTACATAAATGCAATCAATCAGGAGAATATAAACATGTCTAAAACAACTATCAACGAGATGAAAGAGAAGATGGATAAAACAATCCAGCACTTCAAAGGCGAACTAAAAGCTGTACGCTCTGGGCGTGCCAGCACATCGATCTTTGATAATATCAGGGTAGAGGCGTATGGCACACCAACCCCACTAGCTGGCGTTGGCACGCTACATGTGGCAGACGCTCATATGGTAACAGTACAGCCGTGGGACTCTTCACTGATCCCTGCTATCGAAAAGGCCATATTAAACGGCGGATTAGGTCTGAACCCATCGAATGACGGTAAACTAGTGCGCATTCCGATACCGAGACTTACCGAAGAGCGTCGTAAAGATCTCGTAAAGGTAGTCAAAAAGATGTGCGAAGATACAAAGATCGCCGTACGCAACGAACGTCGTGACGCAAATGATAAAGTTAAGAAGCTAGAGAAGGATAAAGCGATCTCTGAAGATGAATCAAAACGTGCAGTCGATGAGATCCAGAAGATCACCGACGCACAGATCAAATCGTTAGACGAGATCACCGCAGTTAAAGAGAAAGAGTTAATGGAAATATAGATGCACATTGCAATCATAATGGATCGCAACGGCGAGTGGGCGAAGCGTCGCAGTCTCTCCAGAGTTATGGGACATCGTGAGGGTGTCAAATCGGTCACTCGTATCGTGCGAGCTGCCGATAACGCTGGAGTCGATATATTAAGCCTATTCGCCTTCTCCACAGAGAACTGGCTTCGCCCACAGGACGAGGTCAGCTTTCTGATGAAACTTCTAGAGGATTATATCACCAAAGAGGCGAGAGAGCTTATCAAAAACAATGTAAAGCTTATCGTCTCTGGTAGACTCGATCGTATCCCAACATCTGGAAGGAGAGCGTTAGAGACCGTTATGGCTGAATCGGCTGATAATACAGGAATGATCCTGAATATTGCGCTCGATTACGGCGGCAGAGACGAGATCGTGCAGGCGGCGAAACGATTGGCTGAAAGTGGCGACGACTTTACAGAGGAGAGCTTTGCAAAGTATCTATATCATCCAGAGCTATCCGATGTGGATCTGCTGATCCGCACAGGGGGCGAGCTGCGCATATCAAACTTTATGCTCTGGCAGCTTGCATATGCCGAGATGTACTTCACCGAAACACTCTGGCCAGATTTCGGCGACACCGATTTAAAGCTTGCTATAGAGAGCTTTAATAATCGCCAACGTCGCTTCGGCAAAACAGATGAGCAGATAGATGTTCGGTAAGTTCAACCTAGCCAACTCCGTGCTTGTGGGGATGAGTCAAGCCGTAGGGGTGCGCCCCGAGCGGTGCAATAAGATGTGCCACAAGCTCTCCAAATGCAACCTATGCGAAACCAACTGTCCTACAGGCGCAATAAAGGTGGGCGACGTAGGGAGCACCGTCAATATCGATTGGGATAGTTGCACATACTGCGGTATCTGCGTTAACATCTGCCCCACAGGCGTTTTCAACATACGAGAGATGGAGTATGAGAACTTTTTAAAGGAATATCTAGGGAAGATCACCCCCGAAGGGGAGCTTAAACTTAGCTGTAAGGTGAGCAAATCCGACGCTGCCATGATGGAGTGCCTAGGAATAATAGGGCTTCCCGATCTTCTATATCTATACACCCATGGTGCTAGCAAGATTATAATTGAAACGCCCGATTGTACTGCCTGTGCCTCTAAATATGGCAGAGATATCGTTACTGATGAGATAGAGGAGCTAAAAAAGCTCTCTACATACTTTGAATATCTCGATGGCGTACAGATTACGCACGAGCAGAGCAGTATCACTATAAAATTTCCAAAACAGTTCCCGATTTCAGCCCCCGATCCGAAGGAGGAGAAAGCTCTTAAGATGGCGCAAACGGTAGACCGCAGAGGAATGTTCGGTTTCTTTAGAGATAACGCCGCCGATACCTTAGTGAAGAGCGCTGCACTGCTAACGCCGCAAGAGCTACCAACTCGCACCACCGCTCGCACCACTAAGGAGGTGCCAGCCAAGCGCAAACTACTTATCGAGTCACTCCTTTCGTGCGGCAAACTTCTAAAGGATGAGATCCGTATCGGCGCATACTTTTATAATTTTGAGATTGCTACAGATTGCGTTCTATGCAAAGTTTGCACACGGATGTGTCCTACAGGCGCATTCCATATGAGCGAAGATGACAAACAGATCCTATTCAACCCATCCAACTGCACATCGTGCGGAATGTGCCGCATATCGTGCTACTACGGATATATAGTGCCTAGTAAAACATTAAACCTCAAAGAGCTATTCGACGATCTATTAAAGTTTGAGAAGTAGCTGACAACTTACTCTTCCCCTCCCCCTTGGGGGGAGGGATCAAGGGAGAGGGGTTATCTGTAATTTATTATCAAATAATATATTTTCAAAACTATCCCCTCTCCCGACACTGCGTGCCACCCTCCCCCCAAGGGGGAGGGGTTATAATTAACACTCTGAAATCTATATACTATAACAAACTTAAAAAAGACCAATTTGGTATCTTTTTGAATAGTACAAACTTCGAAACATTTGCCAGACCAGGGGGTAAACTAACCGGACAGCAAATTTTAGGTTGTATTTTGTAAAAAACATGGTATAGTTCGGATTAACCGAAAACTTTACAAACTCGGTTCAATATAATGAGTGTTATGCCCTGCAACTGCGCTTGGAGTCTATCTTTTCGAGCTTATTGGGCGGAAACACTTTTGGGGGAAAAAATGTTAGATGCTAGCTTGTTTGGGGCAGATTTCTCGCGCCGCGATTTTATGAAAGCAATCACGGCAGTTACTGCAGTTATGGGATTACCCGCAACAATGATTCCAAAAGTAGCTGCGGCGGCTGAATCCGACAATAGACCTCCAGTGATTTGGCTCCATTTTCAGGAGTGCACTGGTTGTTCTGAGTCACTTTTACGTTCAAGCCACCCTGGCTTAGGGAACCTTCTTTTGGATGTTATCAATCTTGAGTATCATGAGACACTTATGGTTGGTTCTGGTGAGCAGGCTGAAAAAGCCCTACACGACGCTATCGTAGCGCACAAAGGCAAGTATATCCTTGTTTGCGAAGGTGCAGTACCTCTCGCAGAGAACGGTATCTACTGCCAGGTTGGCGGTACAAAGGCTGTTGACTCTCTTAGAGTTGCAGCAGATGGCGCATTCGCTGTAATCAGCATGGGTACATGTGCGTCTCTAGGTGGCGTTCAGGCAGCTGCACCAAACCCTACTGGCGCTGTTAGCGTTTCATCACTAGTTGAGGACAGACCTCTTATCAACCTACCAGGTTGCCCTCCTAGCCCATACAACCTAATCGCTACTATCCTCTACTTCCTCACAATGGGCAAGCTCCCAGAGATGGATGCAGAGAACAGACCTCTATTTGCATACGGACGTAGAATCCACGAGCATTGCGAGCGTCGTCCACACTTCGACGCAGGTCGTTTTGCGAAAGATTTCGGCGACGAAGGCCACGCACTTGGCTACTGCCTCTATGAACTCGGCTGCAAAGGCCCAGCTACATATGCAAACTGCTCTACACTTCGCTTCAACGACAACGTGGCATGGCCTGTTTCTATCGGTCACCCTTGCGTTGGTTGCACAGAGAGACTTGTGTTCAACACATCTATCTTTGATAAAGTAGACATAATCGATCCTACATCTCCAGCTTGGTTCCCACCAACCAAGGTTACCCCTTCTGGCAAACCAGTTAGCGCAATCTCTGCGTTGGGCGTTGGCGCAATCGCTGGTGCGGCTCTAGGATTTGCAGCCGGCAAAGGCTCAACATTACCTAAGGAGTAAGGCACATGAAAAGTACAAGACGCGGCTTTATGAAAGCTGCCGCTATCGGTGCGGGGGCTCTTGCGCTCTCCCCTGTTGCGGCTCATGCGAGCAAAGCCATAACTTTCGGTCCAGACGAAGTAGGAATGCTATACGATTCCTCACTTTGCGTGGGCTGTCAGGCGTGTGTTACTGCTTGCCGTAATTCAAACTTTAATCTAGACGATACCGTCTCTCTTGCACCTGCAGATACCGCTGAAGTAAGATGGGCGAACGTACAAGAGCTTGATTATCGTACGAAAAATATTATTAAGATGTATCAGAACCCTGAAAATAAATCAGAGTATGCATTCATCAAACGTCAGTGTATGCACTGTAACGCACCTGGTTGCGTATCTGCATGCCCTGTAAAAGCGATGACAAAAAACCCAGAGACCGGTATCGTTGAGTACGATAAAGGGATCTGTATCGGTTGCCGCTACTGCCAGATGGCTTGCCCATTCAACGTTCCATCTTGGGAATGGCATGAAACATTCCCAAAAATCGTTAAATGCGAGCTTTGCAGAGAGACAAACCTTAAAACAAAAGGTATGCCATCTTGCGTTGAAACTTGCCCTGTTAAAGCTGTTATCTACGGCAAACGCACCGACCTTATGGCGGAAGCAAAACGTAGAATCGCAGAGAAGCCTGGCTACTACTTCCAAGATAAAGTCTACGGCGAGCATGAATATGGCGGCACAAACGTTATATACATAGCTAAAGTTGACTTTGAAAAACTTGGCATGCCAACTCTTCCTGACTACTCGTATGCTACAGAGTCTGAAACTATTCAGCACACAATATACAAATGGATGGCAGCTCCTGCCGCTCTATATGTCACACTATGTGCGATCGCTCTGAAACATCAGTTTAAGCGTGACAAGGACGAGAGGAATAATGATCACAAAGGAGGTCACGCATGAGCCATCATGATGATTATGTTCAAGCACCGGGGAAACTGATCACACCTGTGACAGTTGTGCTTGCGTTGCTCGTTGCATTTGCCTTTGCAGTAGCAGGCTACCGCTTTGTTACAAGCATCGGCGCAGTATCAAATCTTAACGACGGCTACCCTTGGGGGGTATGGCTTGCGTATGACGTTTCTATTGGTACAGCATTTGCCTGCGGCGGTTACGCACTTGCAATTATCTGCTATATCTTAAATGGTTGGAAATACCACCCAATGATCCGCTCTGCGGTCGTTGCCAGTATGTTTGGCTATGCCCTTGCTGGTACATCCGTTATTATCGATATAGGCCGTTACTGGAACGTTTACAACTTCTTCGTTCCATCACAGTGGCAGCCAAACTCGATCATGTTTGAGGTTGCGCTCTGCGTTATGGCGTATACCTGTATCCTTATTATCGAGTTTCTCCCAGCAGTTCTCGAGAAACTTGCAACATTTAAAGACGGCTTCTTTAAAAGCATGGCTCTATTTGTAGCTCCTAAACTCGACAAAGTGCTGATATTTATCATCGCTCTTGGTATGACTCTGCCTACTATGCACCAGTCGTCCCTTGGCTCGCTATTTATCATCACTGGATACAAACTGCACCCACTCTGGCAGACAAACTTTCTACCACTTCTGTTCGTATCGAACGCCCTACTTATGGGTCTATCTATCGTACAGTTTGAAGTTGGTCTATCGTCAGCAGGTTTCAAACGCCCATACGAGTATGAAGCGTTGGAGATCGCTCGCTTCATCCCATTCGTTGGCGCATTCTGGCTAGCTATTCGTGTTATCAGCCTTGTAGTCGGTGGCAAAATTGGCTACCTATTCACATCGGGCTTCCATTCAGCAATGTTCTGGATAGAGACGGCACTGATAGTGATTCCGATAGTTATGTTTGCAACGAAACTGACTCCAAGAAAAGCGTTCTTTATGGCTATGATGCTCTGCTTCGGCGGCGGCTTGTATCGTATGAACGTATACCTTGTAGGCTTCAACCCTGGTGACGAGTGGAATCCATACTTCCCATCTGTAGTTGAATTTATGCTTACATATGGATTTATAGCTCTTGAAGTATTGGCATACATCATACTTTCAAGATTGCTAAAACTGCTGCCGAAAGCACACGCAGCAGGGGCGCATTAATTTAATAATCGAGGAGAATATAAATGGCTAGAATTAAAGTAGATCCAGTTACAAGGATAGAAGGTCACCTTAGGGTAGACGTTGAAGTAGGCGGGGGAAAGGTAACAAAAGCTTGGTCGTCTGCACAGATGTTTCGTGGTATCGAAACAATATTGCAAGGCAGAGACCCTCGTGATGCATGGGTTTTCGCACAACGCTTCTGCGGCGTTTGCACAACCACTCATGCGCTCGCCTCTGTACGTGCAGTTGAGGACGCTCTGAAAGTTGAGATCCCTCTTAACGCTCAGTACATCCGTAACATTATTACATCTGCACACTGCGTGCAAGACCACATAGTTCACTTCTATCACCTATCTGCACTAGACTGGGTTGATATAGTATCTGCTCTGAAAGCTGATCCTGCAAAAGCTGCACAGATCGCACAGGGCTACTCTGACTGGTCTGGCAACAACGTGCATGAGTTCACCGCTGCGAAAGAGCGTCTTGCTGCTTTCGTACAGCGTGGCAAACTCGGTATCTTCGGCAACGCTTACTGGGGTCACCCTGCAATGAAGCTTCCACCAGAGGTTAACCTGATTGCGTTCTCTCACTACCTAAAAGCACTTGACTATCAGCGTATGGCTTCTCAAGCTGTTGCAGTTCTTGGCGGTAAAGAGCCACACATCCAGAACCTTTGCGTTGGTGGTGTTGCTACAGCTATTAATGTAGACAACCCTGCTACTCTAAACTTTGAGCGCATCGCTCTTGTTAGAGAGAATGTGTTGAAAGCTCAAGAGTTTGTAAACAAAGTTTATATACCAGACGTTCTTGCAGTTGCTAGCTTCTACCCTGAGTGGTTTAGCTACGGTGCTGGCGTTACGAACTATATGTCAGTTCCAGAGTTCCCAACTGATACCAAAAATTCAGCGTTCCTTGATAAAGGCGGCTTGATCACTGAGGGCGCATTTACAGAGCTGAAAGACTGGAACAACGCTGCATTCCGTAACGGCATGTCAGAGGACACTGCTCACGCATGGTACACAGAGGCTACAAACCTTCACCCATATAAGGGTAAATCAGAGCCTAAGTACACTGATTTTGAAGATAATGGCAAGTATACATGGTGTAAGGCTCCTCGCTATAATGGCAAACCTTATCAGGTTGGACCTTTGGCACAGATCCTTGCTGCATACACAGCTGGCGACCAGAAAACTGTTGGCCTCGTGAACGGCGCACTTTCTGCTGCTAAGTTGAAGCCTGCACAGCTCCACTCGACACTAGGTCGTCATGCTGCAAGAGCGATCCGTTGCTCGATCATGGCTGACAGAGCTATCGAGAGCATCGATATGTTGTGTGCAAACATCGCTAATGGGGATCAGACATACGCTAACCACGTAACAGAGTTCCCTAAAGGCAGATTCGAAGGCGTTGGTATGTTGGAAGCTCCTCGTGGTTTCCTATCACACTGGATCGTTATCGAAGATGGCAAAATTGCTAACTATCAGGCTGTTGTTCCATCTACATGGAATGCAGGCCCTAAAGACGCTGCTAACGTGGCTAGCCCATACGAGGCGTCTCTACTTGGCAACCCTATCGCTGATGAGCACAAACCGTTGGAAGTTATCCGTACAATCCACTCTTTCGACCCATGCATAGCTTGCGCTGTTCATGCTGTAGACCCAGAGGGCA
>JAITWF010000160.1 GCA_031285415.1 Deferribacteraceae bacterium | reverse complement strand
ACCAAGGACGCACTCTAACCGACTGAGCCATGTGGGCAAATGCTAGTCTGTTGTAACCCAGCGGGCGACGGGATTCGAACCCGCGACCCTCAGCTTGGAAGGCTGATGCTCTAGCCAACTGAGCTACACCCGCAAAACTTGCTGGAGGGGCAACGGTTTACTCCGCAAACTTGACACTCTCGTGTCAATGCTCGTGCGGCTTATGGCAAAGTTACGCTTTCGCTACTTTGCACATAATACGTCCCCCTTCCACCTCCCCCTTCCTTTAGAGATTTGCTACGGCGAAGTAAATTCGCCTGCGCAAAACTTATCTATCAGGAATAATAAGAAGGCAACTTTCAAAAAAAACAATGGGAAGAGAAGGATTCGAACCTTCGAAGCGAATCGCAACGGGTTTACAGCCCGTCCCCTTTGGCCACTCGGGTATCTTCCCCCAACTGGGAGGGGAAACCAAGGTTATCCCCTTCCCAACCTCCCCTTCCTTTAGAGATTTACTACGGCGAAGTAAATTCGCCTGCGTAAAACTTATCTATCCAGAATGGGAGGTCGCAACAACTACAAGCTGGCAATGGGACTTGAACCCGCAACCTGCTGATTACAAATCAGCTGCTCTACCGATTGAGCTATGCCAGCACTTCTTCACTCATCACTCTCAAGTGAGGGTGGATAGTAAGATATTAAGTCGCTAATGTCAAGCAATTTTTTAACGATTATTTTAATTATTTTCAGTAACTACATATTTCACAAAAATACAACCAAAATTCTAGTTGACATATCGATAATTTTTGTTAATACTGGCGATTGGTGAACGAATTGTTAATTTCCGTTAGGAGGATTATGATTATGATAGAAAAGTTAACAAAAATCATGCTCCACGGATTGATTGTGGGTGTGTTTGTGTCGGTTGTGGCGTGCAACTACGACTACACCGATACTAATGAGGACTACTATGCAAACGACTATGGCCCTGGTCGTGACGGCACATCATCCCTCTTGCTCAATGGGGAGCTATACGATGCGATTCAAGCTGGCAAAGATATCGTGATAATCGATGTTGACCCTATTGAAGGAGCTGCGTTTGATGGGAGAAAGTTTATCCCTAATGCGATAAGTATTCCATTTAACGAGTTCGAGGTAACTCGCTCTGACGGCCCTATCGTTGTAGATAGGGAGATGATAGATGGCGAAACCATGGATCGGCACATCAGAAATGCTGGTATCAATAGGGATACAATGGTTGTGCTGACAGGTTCATGGACGGACTACTCCACCACCCCACCAACCCCTCTACAGGAATCAGTTCACGCCGTTAGTTCGATCTGGTGGATGTTTCATTATTGGGGTTTTGACAGAACTCGCCTAAAGATCCTCGATGGCGGCAACGCCGGATATGAAGACTATCTGCTTAGCAAGGGTGAAGCTATGGCTGATCGTCCTCGAGAAAATCAGGTGACATCGCAGTTCTCTGTGCAGGATATACCAGGCAACAATATGTATGCTCGTGCTACTCTGCAAGAGGTCCTTGATGGCGCAAAAAACAACACTTTCAGAGATCGAAAAGCGTACCTGATATCAACGATCTTCTCTAATACCATAACATTCCCTGTAGGGGCACCTGTCGACCCTGTAGGCATATTAAAGGGGAAATTTGAAAACGGCAACGTCTTTGGTGGACGTATTGGCGGCAGTATTCAGATGAAAAATAGCACATATACGCCAACATCAATAATGACTGGTGTGGGTGGTCGCCAATACTTTGTATTTGACTATCGATTAGATAGAAATAGCTTTATCGATCAAGACACAGGCTTGCCATTCTTGCCAGAGGATAGAGATACCCGCATAATTACTCACTGCTATGAAGGGTTTTCGACAGCTCCATTCAACTTTGTAATACGAGAGATCTTGGGCTATCGCAATGTGGGTTTATATGATGGCTCATTCGATGAGTGGGGTGCGCTATCTGCGTATAGAGCAACAGATGTATCGGAATCATATATATGGGATGTAGTAGCACAGACGCCGACTAGCTTTCTGCGCTGGAATGGGACAAACTTCCAGAAATGGGATAATACTACAGCTACTATCAATAAAGATGGCGTAATCAGCCTTGATAATCTTGGATGGTTGAACCCTCCCGCTGGCGACACAGGTATAGTGCGTGACTATGAAACAAACCTTCAAGGCACCATTGAGTGGGATACATCAAGATATACCGATTATCTATACTTCATCGTGAATAACGGCAAGAGTGCAACGGTTAATGATCCTAACGCTCCTATCGCCTCAGGGCATGCAACCGTTATCAATCCAAACTTCCGTGGCAGTGCAAGTACAGTCAACGATGAGGATCTGGCATATAAAAATGGCGACAATTTGGCATATGAAAAGGGGGTAAGCGTACAATGAAAAAGGTACTATCTATACTAATTGTGCTAGCGATGACTGGGGTAGCAAGCGCATTTACCCCTATCGAGTTTGGCAACGGTAAATATCTGGAGATCTTCTATGAGGGTCAGTTTGGCGCAACTTATCGTGATGTTGGTAGCGGCCCCGATCAGGAGGATTACACCACCGATATGAACTTTCTGCGCAACCGTGTGGGATTTATCGGCACATACTTTAACTGGCTAAGCTTCTATGTGCAGATGGCGTACGACGAGGAGAGCAACAGCACTCCATTCTATATCGATCTATCGGATAGCGATAAAGATTTCTATATCCTGGACGCTCAGATTCGTTTTACACCGAATAAATACGTCAACGGATATATCGGCAAGATGAAGCATAACCTCACCAGAGAGAATCTTGAGGCATCGTTTACCTCGCTATCGATAGAGAAATCTGCATTTTGGAACACCCCATACAAGACAAGCCGAGATATCGGTATCGCAGTGTGGGGCGGATTTTTTGAGAACAAGATCCAGTATAGATTAGATGTAATGGAGGGGCGTGTAAACACAGAGGGATCCCCTGCTCCATCGTCGAACTTTCGATACACTGGGCGTATTCAACTCTCTATGCTAGATCCCGAAACTGAATACAACCTTGCTGGTACATATCTAGGTAGCCAAGAGGTGCTTACAATCGGTGCAGCCTATCAGTATGAGCCTAGCGCAGTTTATGGCGACGTAGCAGGCTACGGTAGCACTAAAGATTATAGTGCATACTCTGCCGACATGTTCTTTGAATACCTCACATGGGCAGGTATGTTTACAGTATCTGCGGCGTATCTTGATATAGAGATGTTCGACGCATACACCAAAATTGATCCAGACGAGGGCGTGTTAGGGCTTAATGGGCAGAAGAACGGCTATAACGTTAAATTAGGATATATGCCCCCAGTTATCGTGAACGAGGGGCGGTTTCAGCTCTACGGCAGATTTGATTCATTCGAGTTTGCTAACCTGCCGAATAACGATGTAACGTTCTCAAACCAAGTCGTACAGAGACTTGCAGTGGGGTTAAACTTCTATATGTTGGGTGAGAATCTTAAGCTGACTGGCGAATACTCTCGCACAGACTTTGATCAGGAGGATTCAAACGATCCGATGTATCGAGACTACGATAGCTTTGATCTGTACCTACAGGCAAGGTTTTAATATTGGAAGGGGCAAACCTTGGTTTCCCCTTTCCATCTTCCCCTTCCTTTTAGGACTCGCTACGGCGGCGCATGTCCGCCTGCACTCGACTAACATATTTCCCCCTCTCCTCAAGGAGAGGGGTGGTAGTTTTTTATCTCTTCCCCAACACTCTCTTCGCCTCATCGTAAAACTGCCCGACATGCCCATACGCACTCATACTATAATACTCATGACTACTTACGATCATATGATCAAGAAGTGTTACACCTGTGTGGTATAGGGCGTGACAGATCTCCTTCGTCCTTATTAGATCTGATTCAGATGGATGAGGATCTTTTGAGGGGTGATTATGAGCGATTATAACGCCGAGAGCATCATTTTCAATCGCAAACTCGATAATCTCCCTTGCCGCAATATTAACACTTGCTATAAACCCCTCTCGCACCTTCTTACACTTTATAAACTTATTTTTGGCGTTCAAAAGGATAATAACGAAGATCTCTTTAGAGGCGTGTGCAATCTTTGGCTTTAAAAATCTATAAACGTAATCGGTCTTACTTAGATCTAGCGATGTATCCTCGACCTTCTGATACTCGTATCTGACGATAAACTCCTGAAGTATACGAAAAAAACAGACAGTCTCACTACCAACCCCCTTAACGCTCTTTAGATTGCCATCGAATATATTTGACAGCTTCTTTATCTCAAAGATTATATCTTTAGAGGGAAGCTTTACATCTTTACGATGGATTACATATCCCAAGAGCAGCTCAATAATCTCAGAGTCTGGTACAGCCTCTGGAGCCTTTAAAAAACGCTCTCTGAGTCTCTTACGATGTTCTAAATAGTGCGGTTTTTGATTGTCCATATGTCTACAATAAACTAATCAATCTAATTTAACAACTTGATTTTTCCTCCGATATAGAGGATATTCATACTTAATCTAAATATACCTATTGAGGGTAGTATGAATTTAAGCTTTTCCGAGATCGCCTTAATTTTAGTGATTGCGCTTGTGGTTATTGGTCCTAAGAAGCTCCCCGACGTTGCAAAATCTGTTGGCAAGGGGTATGCCGAATTTAAACGTACATTCAACGATTTCAAGAAAACAGTGGATATCACTAGCCCCACAACGCCTACCGCCTCCAAGGGCAACGCCACCCCTGCAAACAGCTATAAAAGCCGTTGGGAGGAGCAGATCGTAGAGCCTACACCGCAGGCAGAGCCTACTGTGGAGGTAGCAGATGTTGCAACTTCAACCGAATCAGCAGAGCCTGTAGCAAGGGCAAAGCGTGGCGACATGGTGAAAGAGGATAACAATGACGCAAACGGATAAACCAACCGTCGAAACGACCTATCCAATCTCTCACCACCTAGGGGAGTTACGCAAAAGAATTGTATATATCGCTGGATTTTGGCTATTGGCATTTATATTATGCTACTGGAAGAGTAAATATATACATGAATTTGTAACTGCCCCTATAAAGCCGCTCCTATCGCCAGATGCAAGCTTGAGTATGCTCACCCTCACCGAGGGGTTTATGACGGAGCTAAAGATCTCCATGCTTGCGGCGATCTTCTTCTCTATGCCCTTTATACTATTTCAACTGTGGCGGTTTATTGCGCCAGGGCTTTATAAGAGCGAACGACGCTATTTAGTAGGCTTTGTATTCTTTGCGACGCTTCTATTTCTCGCAGGGGCAAGCTTCGCCTACTACTTCGTTTTCCCTCTAGGGTTCAAATTTTTCCTCTCCTACTCTGGCGAAGAGTGGGGGATGGTGGCAACGCTATCGATTGCATGGTATCTGACGCTTGTCATGAAGCTACTGCTAGCTTTCGGAATTGTCTTTGAGCTACCTGTGGTGATCTTCTTCCTTACAAAGATAGGGCTTGTGAACACCGCCATGCTAAAGAAGTATCGTAAATTTGCCGTTATAGGGATCTTTATGCTAGCTGCCGTCCTGACACCACCAGACATTATCTCGCAGGTGGCTATGGCTGTGCCGCTGCTATTCCTATACGAAGTGAGCATAGTGATCACAAAGATCTTTGGGCCTAAGCCTGAAAAGTCAACAGATGAGGTTGATATTTACAAATAGATTATTTTTATGAACCCCTCTCCCTTGATCCCTCCCCCACAGGGGGAGGGGAATAGATTTTGTATTCCAACTTCCAACCCCTCCCCCTCTGGGGGAGGGTGACCGACGGGTGGGAGAGGGGTC
>JAITWF010000118.1 GCA_031285415.1 Deferribacteraceae bacterium | reverse complement strand
GCAATCTGGAGGGGATAGAGGAGCTTGCAATGTCTGTCTTTGGGCTTCCAGTGCGTATTGGGCAGCCGTGCGAAGTGGGCGGTCTCTCTGATATGGTCAGAGATCCGATGTATTCAACGGCGGTAGGGCTTGCGCTACTTCATGCCAAGAAGGGGCATTCGGGCAACGTTCTCTCACAGGGGTCGGAGGATAAGGTCTTTTCAGATGTCTGGGCAAGAATGAAGAGCTGGTTTGGCGAATTTTTTTAATAGGTATTGTCCTATATATACAAACGGGGGTTTGTTATGGATTTCAGTTTTGAAGTGGCACCGAAAGGTGCGGTTATCAAGGTTGTTGGCGTCGGGGGCGCAGGCGGAAACGCAGTGAAAAATATGATTCAGGCTGGTGTTTGTGGCGTTGAATTTATCGTGGCAAATACCGATGCACAGGTGCTTGCGCTGCACGAGGCACCAAACAAGATTCACCTAGGGCAGGCGATCACAAAGGGTCTCGGAGCTGGCGGTAATCCTGAAATAGGGCAAAAATCTGCTATCGAAGACGCTGATCTGATTGCGGATAGCCTAAGAGGTGCCGACATTGTGTTCGTCACCGCAGGTATGGGCGGCGGCACAGGCACAGGGGCGGCTCCAGTTATCGCTAGTATTGCAAAAGATCTAGGTGCGCTGACGATTGCGGTAGTATCTACACCATTCACATGGGAGGGGAGACATCGCAAAAACTATGCAGAGGCTGGATTGAAAAATTTGAAGGATCATGTTGATTCTTATATAGCTGTCTCGAATGCACGACTGATGGAGGTCGTGGATAAAAATGCCACCTTTGAGGATGGATTAAAGATCTCGGACGATGTACTTCGTCAAGGTGTGCAGGGGATCAGTGATACTATAAATGTGCCAGGGATTATCAACCTCGACTGTGCAGACGTGCGCTCTATTATGGAGTCTCGTGGACGTGCGCTGATGGGGATCGGTAGCTCTTCTGGCGAAAATAGAGACCGTGAAGCTCTCGAAAAGGCTCTTAAAGGCCCTCTTCTGGGTGATACGAATATCAGAGGGGCGTATGGGATCCTTCTGAATATCACTAGCGGTAAAGATATCAAGATGAGCGAGATCGATAATATCGGTACGATGATCCACGAGTATGCAGGGCAGGACTCCAAGGTGTTTGCAGGATTTGTGAACGATGGCCGCACCGATGGCAGCATTAAGGTGACTGTAATCGCCACAGGTATCGACCAAAAGGAGAACCCCAAGACTGTAAATCTGGAGGAGTACATCAAAAAAGAGTCCGCAGGTGAGATTATGGATAGAGTGAAACATATCTCTAAAAATGATAAGAATCTGCGTGGACTAGACGAGTATAATAATAATAATGAGTACGAGATACCGACGTATCTCAGAAAGCAAGTAGACTAAAAAGGGCTACGATATTCCGCCCTTATTGAAACACCCCCGTTAAGGTAAGGGTGGAGTTTATTGTGTATTTTAATTATGGAGGGCATTCGCCCTCCATTTTCATTTTTAACCACCCCGCCCTTCGGGCACCCCTCCAAGGAGGGGAACTTTCGGAATCGCTTTTGCCGCCCAGTTCCCCTCCTTGGAGGGGTGGCACGAAGTGACGGGGTGGTCTGTTAAATATATAATTGCCTATTACTTTATTGATATTCTATCATTTCTAATGTAAAATAACGGTTCGTACATGTGGTGATATATTTATGGACAGACATTCAGAGCTAGGCACCGCTCCTATAGGTAAACTCCTATTCAGATATTCGGTGCCAGCGATTATTAGTATGATCGTGAATGCGTTATACAACTTTGTAGACCGCATATTCATCGGAAATATAGAGGGGATTGGGGCGTTAGCGATCACAGGCGTTGGGATCTCTATCCCTATACTACTGATCCTCGTTGCCTTTGCGGTGGGGATAGCGATCGGGGCTGCCACCAATATCTCCCTCAAGCTAGGGCAGGGGAAGAGGGATGAGGCAGAGGCTATTATGGGCAACGCCGCCATGCTCTCTGTTGCTATAGGCGTTATCCTGACGATCATCTACTTCTGCGCAAGAGATTCGATTCTAGGCTTCTTTGGGGCGACATCGGCTTCGCTACAGTATGCTGGCGAGTATACAGACATGTTAATGGTCGGTGCTACCCACTGGATGTTGATGTTTACGCTATCGGCGATAATTCGTGCCGATGGCAATCCTAGAAAATCGGCGATGGTGCTGATAGTTGGATGTTTGATAAATGTACCGCTCGACTGGATCTTTATCTTTGAACTAGATATGGGGATCCGCGGGGCAGCGTTAGCCACGGTAATAGCGGAGTTCGTAGGCGTTGTTATCTGCATATTGCACTTTGCACAGCGAAGGTCTAATTTAGTATTTAGGATGGCGGCGTTAAAGCCTAAGTGGGAGCTGATAAAGGTGATCTGTGCGATCGGCGTCACCCCATTTACCACTAATCTATCGATGAGTGCGGCAGCTCTTGTGTACAACCACTCGTTGAAGGAGTACGGCGGCGATTTAGCTATCGGGGCGTTAACGACGATATCGTCGATCCTGATGGTATTTGTGATGATCATCTTTGGGCTTATGCAGGGTATGCAGCCGATCGTGGGGTACAACTACGGCGCAAAGAACTTTGATAGAGCGAAGAGGGCGTTTTTAATGACGGTATCGGGGGCTGTAGCTGTGATGAGCGTTGGACTCGTTATCATGCAGCTCTTTCCAGAGTTTTGTGTGTCGCTCTTTAATAAAGATCCAGAGCTAATGGCGTTGACGGTAGATGGGATACATCGATACGCCGTTACAATGCCTATTGCGGCGATTATGATGGTGGGGTCAAACTATATAATGGCGATCGGTAGGGCAAAACTATCGCTATCGCTTAGTTTACTGCGCCAGATAGGGATACAGATACCGATTCTGCTTATTCTGCCTCAATTTTTGGGATTATCGGGGGTATGGATTGCAAACCCTGTGTCTGATATAGTAGTAGCAACTGTTGTGGTGGTTGCGCTAACGTTTGAGTTTAGAGGATATAAAAAGGCATAAGTGAATTTTAAAGTCCCCTTCGCTGGCGAAGGGGTACGCCGTAGGCGGGGGGTAGTGGAGGGGGATAGCCTTTCAACGAATTTCCACTACCCCGTCATCTTGCTATTGCAAGCTGCCACCCCTTCGCCAGCGAAGGGGACTTATGAATGTATAGAGAGGTTTAAAATGATAAGAATTATACAAGTTTTACTTTGCATACTGCTTGCACTGCCGACCTATGCCCAGGTGCTAGTCTCTGCCACGGCGGCAAAGAGCGGCAAGATCGCCCCATCGGCGGAGTATATCGGCGATATAAAGTATTACGCTGTCTCTAAAGTTGCGGCGGAGAGACCTGGCAGGGTAGAGTCGCTTAGTATAGAAGATGGCAAGCTCGTCAAGCAGGATGATGTAATGCTGACGCTGAATAGAGATATATTGGCATACACGATCTCCTCGCAGGAGGCGAAGGTGGGGCAGCTAAAATCCTCTTTTGATAAAGCGAAGCGAGATTTTGAGCGTACTGGCGCACTCTTTAGAGATGGTGCCACCTCAAAGCAGAAGTACGACGATTCTGAGACTGAATATCTCGTGCAGTCTAAGCTCTACGACGCTGGTATGGCGGAGCTGATGGTTATGAGGGAGGAGCTAAAGCGTGCGACGCTTCGTGCGCCGTTCGATGGTGTGATCCTTACCAGATATGTAAACCTGTACGAATGGGTATCGGAGGGCGCACCTCTATTTGAGATTGCAAGTAGCCGTCTAGAGGCGGTGGTGAATGTGCCGCAGGCGGTGGTGTCGAATATAAAGAGTGGGCTAGTGGTAGAGGTGATCGTCGAGGGAAAGAGCTATAAAGGCACCGTCAGAGCGATTATCCCACAGGGGAACACCCTCACACGCACATTCCCAGTCCGAATCGACCTGCCAAGCTCTACAGCTCTCCTTGGCGGCATGGATTGCAGAGTTAATGTGCCAACATCAGAGGCGATCCCTGCGATTCTTATCCCTAGAGACGCTGTGACTAAAAGAAATAATCAGGATGTAGTTTTCGTAATACAAGAGGATAAAGCTGTTATGACGCCTGTGACTATCGTGGGGCATACTGGTACGAGTATTGGCGTGAGGGCGAATACGCTAAAGGCTGGCGCAATGATCGTTACTCGTGGGTACGAAAGGCTCTCGAATGGGCAGTCTGTAGCGGTATCGGAGCTATAAACAATGTTTATACTTAAATACGCCCTTAATAACCCTGTAAAGGTGCTGGTGGCAGTGCTTTTCATCTTCCTATTCGGTATACAGGCGTTGATGAATATGCCGTATCAGCTTAGCCCGACGGTGGAGTATCCTACGATCAGCGTCCGCACACAGTGGCAGGGGGCGACACCGTACGAGATGGAGCGTGAGGTAATCGAACGGCAGGAGAACGTGCTAAAGAGCCTTACAGGGCTTATGGAGATGGAGAGCACCTCTGGAAATGGTAGCGGCTCGATCACGTTGCAATTTGAGCTTGCCTCCGACCTGATGGAGTGTATGCTATTAGTATCAAACAAACTCAACGAGGTGCGAAACTACCCCGAAGATATAGAGAAGCCGATAATTAGGGCTAGTGGCGGCTCCGATACCACGCCTGTCATATATATGATAGTCGAGCTAAAGGATGAATCTTTAGGCACTATCGATGCATATAGAACGTTCGTCTTTGAAGAGGTTATTCCACAGTTTGAGCGTATAAAGGGCGTTTCCGACGTGTTCTTCTACGGTGGTAGACCCACGGAGATGCATATAACGGTCGTTCCAGAGAAGCTAGCGGCGTATAAGATAAGCCTAGAGAAGCTCTCTGGCATATTGAGCCGAGAGAATATTAATATTTCTGGCGGACTTCTGCCAGTTGGTCGTCAGAACTATCGTGTGCGCACGGTTTCAGAGTTTCAATCGGTGGATGATATAAATAATACGCTCGTAACGACCGATAGTGGCGATGTGCGGATCTCTGATCTGGCGCAGGTTCGCTACGGATACGCCGCACGAGATAGTGCTGTGCGCTACGGCGGCAATCGGGCGATGATGGTGCAGGTGTTGGCAGAGCCTGGGGCGAACGTGCTTGCTATGACCGATGATGTCGAGAAGGCTGTGATAGAGGTGAATAACACCCTCCTGAAAGATCTGCCGATACGCCTACAGTGGATGTACGACCAGCGTCCATATATAAATGGCGCACTTGAGATGGTGAAGGGGAATATCTATCTAGGAGGGCTACTTGCCGTTGCGGTGCTTCTGCTATTTTTGAGGAGCTTTTCATCAACACTCGTTATCGCAACTTCAATCCCGATCAGTATCATCGGCACCTTTATGATAATGCATATGCTAGGAAGGACGCTGAACGTTATAAGCCTTGCAGGGATCGCCTTTGCGGTGGGTATGCTTATCGATAATGCGATCGTGGTGCTAGAGAATATAGATAGACACTCCAAGATGGGTAAAACCCCTATGCAGGCGGCTCTCGATGGAGCCTCCGAGGTGTGGGGGGCGGTACTCGCCTCGACACTTACTACTATTGCAGTATTTCTGCCTGTGGTATTTATCAAACAGGAGGTGGGGCAGCTGTTTCGTGATATTGCGATAGCGATAAGCTCTGCCGTGACGCTCAGTTTGATAGTGTCGCTGCTCGTTGTGCCAGTACTTACAAGACTTTTCGGCGAAAACTTAAAACCTCGCAAACCGATGATCTTAGATAATAAGATCGCTGGATTTGGAGAGAGCTTCTCAACTGGCGTAATGCGGCTCTCTCGCTGGATTAATACGTCAGTAATACGCAGTATCGCTGTGGTGGTGGTGCTTGTAGCGTTCTCTGCTCTGACAGTTTTTGCGCTACTGCCAAAGATGGAGTATCTACCGCAGGGGAATATGAATATGGCGCAATCCAGATTTGTGATCCCCTCTGGGCTATCGCTTGACGAGCGTACCTATCTAGGCGATATGTTCTACGAGAAGGTGAAGGAGCATATGGGGGTCGAGAAGGATGGATTCCCTGCGGTTAATCAGTTTAGCTATAACGTCAATACTGGCGGTATGTTTGCGATGGCTACCTCTACATCTCCCGATAGGGCGGCGGAGCTACTACCATTAATGTCTGGACTTATCAAGCAGATCCCTGGCGTGCAAGGCTTCACCACGCAGGCAGGGATCTTTCAGAATAGAAACAACGGCGGTCGTTCGATGGATGTCGTCCTCTCTGGAGAGGATATCGATGGACTATCGAGAGCAGCTGGGCGAGTGATGGAGCTGATTCAAAGCGCTATGCCAGGGGTGCAGGTGCGGAGCCGTCCATCTGTAGAGATGAGCTTCCCCGAGGCAACGTTTCGCCCAATATCAGAGCGGATTAATATGGCAGGTATGACGCCGACCTCGCTCGGTATCGACGTTGACGTATACGTAGATGGCAGGAAGGTTGGCGAGTATCGAGACCCAATCTTGGGCAATATCGACCTGATAGTGAACGTTGAGGAGGATTCGATCGTAAATCCTGAACAGCTTGCCGCAGTGCCACTGCCTGTAGCGGATGGAAATATCGTGCCGATATCAAACGTTGCAGAGCTGGATATTTCGACTGGTATGGATGAGATCCGCCACTACGAAAGGGATAGAGCCTTTATAATCGGCGTTACCCCACCGCCAGAGATGGTGCTGGAGGAGCTGATGGACGGTATACAGGAGTTTGCGATCGAACCGTTGAAGGAGTCGGGTGTCTTAGATAATATAATGGTAAACTATACAGGTTCGGCAAGCAAGCTGATAGATGCTAGAGACGCTCTATCGGGGAACTTTTTACTTGCGATAGTGATCACATTCCTGTTAATGGCGGCACTTTTTAACAACTTCTTCTATCCGCTGATAATTCTCTTCTCCGTGCCGATGGCTATGGCAGGGGGATTTATAGGGTTAAAGCTTGTGAATCTGCTGATCACGCCGCAGCCGTTTGATATATTGACGATGTTAGGATTTATTATCCTGATAGGCGTTGTGGTGAATAATGCTATCCTTATCGTACACCAGTCGCTGAATAATATGCGATATGGGAGGACGGCGGAGGAGGCACTTGCGGAGGCGGTGCAGTCGAGACTACGCCCAATAGCAATGGGTGCAGCGACATCGGTATTCGGAATGCTACCGCTAGTAGTACTATCTGGCGCAGGCTCGGAGCTTTATAGAGGTTTAGGTAGCGTTGTGTTGGGTGGACTATTGGTATCCACGATATTTACCGTGTTTATGATACCAGCGTTATTTAGTTTGACGATGAAATTTGTGAAAAAATAACCATGTCATTGCGGACTTGATCCGCAATCCAGTATAAATTTATAGTAATTCCTATATTTTTATTCTGGACTGCGGCTCGTAGGCCGCAGTGACGTGACTAGGGGATATTTATGCGTTCAATTTTAGTTCTATTAGTTTCTATTCTCATGTTAGTGGGCTGCTCTGGCGGCGATCCGATGAAGTCGAAGTCTATGCCAAAGGCGGAGGCGATGACAGCCGCTGGTGACCAGCTCACCTTCACTATAGCCGATTACGACGATGGCAAGGCGCACTACTATAGCTTTAACGCTAACGGTAAAACGATCCGCTTCTTTCTAGTGAAGGCGTCTGATAACGTTGTGCGAGCGGCGTTCGACGCATGCGATGTATGCTTTAGAGAGAAGAAGGGATACAGACAGGATGGCAATG
>JAITWF010000153.1 GCA_031285415.1 Deferribacteraceae bacterium | reverse complement strand
TCTTAATAAAGAGCAGAGTGAGTATATTGAGATTATTGATAGGTGCATAACGGAATGTATTACCTCTACAAAGCATTAATATTTATATTTAGCAAGATGTCGCTTGGCGCATTGCAGCGATTTGCTGGCGGCGTCGGGACATTGGCGTGGTATCTATTGAAGGAACGGAGGCAGGTCGCCAAGGTGAATGCTAAGATCGTTACCCTAAGCGCTGATTCCGACAAGATCGCCAAAGAATCGTTCCGCCAGACGTTTATGGCGTACTTCGAGACAGCCTATGTGCAGAACGTCGACCAAGATTTTATCGATAAGTACGTAACCGTTGAGGGGTTTGAAAACTATAAGAAGATTCAGGACGAAGGGAAGATGTTCTCCCTTATTAGCGCACATATCGGCTCGTGGGATCTATCATCTCCTATAACGCAGCATGTGTGCGGATTTAAGCTTTTGGTAGTTGGCAGAGAGAGCAATAATAAGGCATTAAATCGATTGCTAGATGACATTCGCAATATGGGCGACATTGAATATGCCACACAGAAGGGCTTTTTAGAGAAGGCGGCTCAATATGATCGTGTGGGGTGCGCTATCGGCTCTATATTAGATCACGGTACGACGAAGGGCGATAGCGTCGTTGCGCCATTTTTTGGCTACAGAGTGCCGACACTTGCAGGGATTGCAGCTCTATCGGCTCGCAAAAAGATCCCAATGCTTCCCACCTACCTAATACGCACAAAAACAGGCTTTAAGCTTATTATGCACCCTCCGATCTATCCAAATCAGGAGTTGAAGGCGAAAGATAGGATTACCGACCTTGTAACACGCATGAATATTGATTTTGAATCGATCATAAAAGAGTACCCCGAGCAGTGGTACCTGCTACATAAACGCTTTAAACGATTGGAGGAAGCTGATGGCACTATTACGTCCAACCGCCTTTATAGACCGTGACGGCACGATAAATATCGACGGAGGCTATATTAACCACCCCGATAACTTCGAGGTATATCCGTACGCCGCACAGGCTATACGCATGTTGAATGTGGCTGGCTGGCTTGTGGTGGTGGTAACGAACCAATCTGGCATTGGGCGAGGCTTCTACACCGAAGGGGTGATGGCGGATATTCACGCAAAGATGAATGCTAAATTGAATGCACAGGGAGCCACTATCGATGGGCTTTACGCCTGTCCGCACGACCCAAACTCAAAGATAGAGCAGTATCGCATAGAGTGCGAATGCCGCAAACCTAAGACCGGTATGTTTGATCAGGCTATTAGAGAGCTTCCTGTAGATACCGCAAGGATGGCGATTATCGGCGATAAATATAGCGATATGGAGCCTGGATTTAAGCTCGGCATGACGACGATTATGGTTGCTACCGGCTACGGTCAGGGCGATTTTATCCTGAAAAGTGCTAAATGGGCTAGACAGCCAGATTATAAGGCGGCGAACCTGTTAGAGGCTGTCAGGATACTGTTGAAAAAATAACGGCAGGATTGTCCTATGACACCCTCCCCTTGAGGGAGGGTCGAGGAGCTAAAGCGACTCGGGGAGGGGTTGTAGAAGTAGACCCCCCACCGACAGCAAGCTGTCGACTCCCCCTCAAGGGGGGAGTGTTTAAAGGGATGACGTTGCTTTATGGAGAGATATGAAAAAAGCTATTATGTTAACCGTCTTCGGCACCAGCACCGAAGCGAAGATCACATTCGATAAATTAATCCCACTTGTAAAGGCAGAGTACCCCGATCGAGATATCTTTGTGCCGTACACCTCTGGAGTTATTCGCAATAAGCTAAATAAGACGCTACTTGAGCCGATCTTGTCGCCAGAGGAGATGTTGAATAAGCTGAAAGGTGAGGGGTACACCGATATTGCAGTGATCAGTACGCTGATCTTTGCAGGGGTGGAGCATGATAAACTCGAGGCGACGGTAAAAACTTTTGCCTCCAACAATAAAGAGATTAATATATCATATCAGCCACCGATCTTGGCGGATGAGCGGAATATTTTGCCTGTAGTAGAGACGCTTTCAAAGCATCTCCTGCCGAATGCTGCAAATATAGTGGTTTCGCACGGTACGCACGACGGACACCCTGTGGAGGCTGTATATCTAAAGGTTGCGGAGATCGTAGAGAGCCTCTACCCCGATACATATCTAGGTAGTATCGAGGGGATCCCTGATATCGACGACGCTCTAAAAAGGGCTACAGATAAGGGTAATGTTCGATTCTTAGTATTTATGTTTGTAGCAGGGGATCACGCTGAAAATGATATCGTTTCCGACGATGAGGATAGCTTATTCTCCAAAACAAAGGCTATGGGTAAAACACCGTCCGTAGCGTGGGTTACCGTGGATGGCAAGGAGCGTATCGCTTCGCTGGGGCTTGATCCTGATTATATAAAGATACTGATGGAGTATTATAAGAATTCCCCTTCGCTTGCGAAGGGGTGGCAGCTTGCATAGCAAGATGACGGGGTAGTGGATTAAGGGCATAAGATTTAGTATACCACTACCCCCCACCTACGGCGTACCCCTTCGCCAGCGAAGGGGAATTTTTTGGCACGTATATTGCTATCTACTAGATAACATTTAGTGAGGTGCGATATGCGTGAGGTAAAATTAGCTATCAGCGGTTCTTTTAATTCAGATGATTATGTAAGTAGCAGGGTAGTTTCTCCAATTATCCCTATGCCTTTGCCGGTTTTTGCTGATAACGATGATGAGTTCCAGTACGAGCCACTATCAATCCCAGAATTCGAGCCAACTTATAGCACATATGCTAAGTAGGATCGTGCTGCTAGAGCCTGAAATTCCGCAAAATACTGGCAATATCGGCAGGCTTGCCTCTGCCTTAGGGCTTGAACTCTGGCTTGTAGGTCGGCTGGGTTTTTCCATTACCGATAAGCAGATCAGACGATCTGGAATGGATTATTGGAGCAAGGTTGCGGTGCGCCATATCGCCACATTGGATGAATATTATCCGCTAATCACACCATCAGCGGCGTTTATCAGCACAAAGGGCGTTAAGCCGTATACTGATATAAAAGATACCACGGAGCTAGTCTTTGGTAGCGAAAGCTCTGGACTGCCAGCGATTATATACGAACAGTACCCAAACAATCTCTACCGTATTCCAATGAAAGAGGGGATACGCTCGATCAATGTAAGCTCAAGCGTAGCCGCCGTTGCCTATCATATCACCGCAACTACAGGATTTATAGGGTTAGTTTAGTTTTATATTGCATTATTCTCAAATATTGGGCACAATATGTGATGTACAGTATTTGAGGGTGAATATGTATCGCAATGATATAGAGGGGTTAAGAGCATTAGCTGTTTTATTCGTGCTGATATTCCATTCAAAAACGTGGGGGGTTGGCTCTGGCTTTATCGGGGTCGATATCTTCTTTATTATATCAGGATTTCTTATAACACATGGTATAAAGGGTAAACTCGACAGCAACACCCTCTCCGTTACAGATTTCTGGAATAAGCGCCTGTGGCGGCTACAACCACTTATGCTTTCTATGCTTGTGGTGACGTTTGTTGCGGTGTGTATCTTTTATATGCCTCGAGATTTCACTAGATTTATCAAAAGCTTAAAGCAGCTTACCTATTTTTTCTCTAATAATTACTTCGGCTCGATTGGTGGTGGTTATTTTTCACCAGACACCTCTGTGATGCCGCTATTGCATACATGGTCGCTCTCTGTGGAGTGGCTGTGGTACCTAATTTTGCCATTTTTACTTATCATAATCTATAAAATTAGTGCCAAACACGCTCCTGTGATCCTATTAGCACTCACTGCAATTTTTGCGGTAGTATCGTTAAAATTTAACGGAACAGGAGATGGTCATTATTACAGCTTTGTTGGACGTATCTTTGAGTTTCTTATAGGTACTCTTGTCGCATATTTATGTGGAAAGCAGATAAAACTATTTTCAACTGTGGTTTCGTCAATATTAAGCATAATCGCTATTGTTATTATTGTATATATAGCCATTGCACCAACAGGTACAAGCTATAGCTACCCAAATATATACACGTTAATCATCTGTGTATGTACTGCCATGATTATCTTAGCAGGCGCATACAAGACAAATGTTGTAAGTGGGATCTTATCCTTGAAACCATTTGTGTTGACAGGCAACCTATCTTATTCAATATACATCTGGCATTGGCCGTTATTTGCGATTCTGCATTATGCTGGGATACTGCCTAGCTGGAAGCGCACTGTGGTGGTCATTATTGCATCGTATATTCTTGCATGGTTGTCGTATACATTTGTAGAAAATAAATTTCGACAAAATTATAAAAAATATTCATTTAAAAAAACTGTGTTCATCCTGTTCGTTTTGCCATTTCTTGTAGGATTTATACTATATGAGATAGCATTGATTTTTGATGGTGTTCCGCAGCGGTTAGGGCAGAATTACGCTCAGATAACTAAGATCAAGCAGGAGTACAATTATATCAGCAAAATACCTATAGATACGCTAACACCATCAAGCGATATCCTATTGGTAGGCGATTCATTTGCGGAGCATTATCGTGGATTTGTGTCTGCATTAGCAGATGATGCTGGCGTTACATTCGATCTGATAGGTGGTGGTGGTTGCCCTCTGCTTGAGGGATTCATCGAACGTGCCAATAGAGCGGACTGTATAGATAAGCAACGAACAGCTATCAAAAATATTAATGCTAAAAAATATAGAGTTGTTATATTGGGTGGAGTATGGCCTCGTCATGCAAAGGTATTGAAAGAACGCTTTGCACCGATGCTTGAAGAAACTGTTCAAACTATTGTTGCATCTGGTGCAAAACCTATCTTTATAAATAATAATTACGATGCAGGTATATATAGCACATCTACCAAATTAAAATTATCGAATCAGGGTGTATGCGCCAGCCTGCACATAACCTTTCCTGCTATCTTTAACCAGTGTGATTTCACCGATGATACCTTTGATCTGCCAGGCAATATGCTTGTGCTGGAGGTGTTGAACAACTTAAAAGCGAAATATAGTGAGCTAATGATTATTGATTTACATGATATACAGTGCAAAGATGGTATTTGTGCCACAGAGATAGACGGATATCCGATATACCTTGATAATGCTGGACATATCACGAACTATGCATCGTATAGATTTGGAGAGATGTTTTTAGCTACAAACGAAAATCCGTTGAAATAACTCTATACACTATCGCCGCTATAGATATGGCGATCAGTACCACCATTATCCCCTTCATATAGAGGGTTTTGCGATCGAGCATAGTAGGCGTGATTACGCCCATATTCTTATACGCCTCATCGGTCAGGTTATCCTTTAAATATCCCGATAGCTGCGCAAAGTTCTCCAGTAGGCTTGATATTGCCAGAAAGGTCTCTGGAGTTATCAATAGGAAGGAGTATCTGCCCATAAGTGCGATATGCGTGATCTCGTCGATACTCTTCACAGGGAAGCTCTTTTTACCTAAAAGTGAGCTTTTGGTGATGTTGCCCTCTTCGATAGTCACCTTTACACTCCACGAATAGAGCGCAATCATAAAGATAGTCGCCATGGCGGCCGCTACAATAAACGATTCCAGCCGTGTTGCCTGGCTATACTGTATGCAGAATAGTATCGCTGTGCCAACGAACAGCGCAATCTGGGTGTACCTATAAAATTTATCAATCTTAAAAACGTTCAATGTCGATCTCCACTGGCATTTTATTGAATACAAACGGCTCGATATCAAGCAGAAGCTCCATCTGGTCGAAGAAGCCGTCCACATTGCGATCCTCTAGGTTTCGCATAGCGTCCATCAAGATTCCCTTATAATCGTTTTCGTAGCTAGCGTTATATTGGGCAACCTGCGGCGTGAGGCGTTTATTATCATTATTAATTAAAAAATACAACATTAGATAGTACTGCATCTCTTTGTCAGTATATGAAAGACGCTCTAGCGTGGCGTATGCGGCTTCGGAGTTGATAAAATCTCTCGTCCACATAAAGTAGTAGAACGACGCCTTGTACTGTGCTGGGTATGCAACGTCAAACTGGTTTAACATCTGCAAATATCGCAATCCTTCAGGTCGTTTGCGCAGAAGGGTGGAGAGATTTGTGAGGTCTGTCAATACCACACGCTCTGTCAGGTATGGGGCGAGATACGTCTCATCAAAGTTGCGGCTACGCTTCGCCATTATATATTTGGCACTCATAATAGTATTTCGATTTTTAAATGGAAGCTCCTTCACCTCTTGCATTGGTCTCTCCGATAGATCAAATAGGTAGACTAGATCTTTCATCTTGTAGATACTGCTCTCTCTGATCGGGTCGAGCTTGCTGAGTTGAGGCTGTAGGAGGTAGTCTGCGATAATCTCGATAGCGTCTATAAACCCCTCTCTATCGGTCTCTGCCGCCAGTGTCGTTATCACTCTATCGGGGCGTTCTTGCGCAAGCATTGCGAGGTATTTCGCCTTTATAATCATCGGTAACACTGCCGTTTCGTGGTTCAGTGCGGCGTACTCGTCTGCATTTGCTATTGCTGCCTCAAACATCGTTGCGGCGTCGTCTTTCAAGCCTGATTTAAGTTTTGATAACCCACTACCCACATATGCTGGTACAAAGTATTTATTAAGCTTGATCGCCTGCTGAAATCGTCTATCAGCAAGCAGTGTATCGCCATTTATAAAGTAGATAAGCCCAACGTTATATTGGAGGAACGGATCGAGGTTTAGCACCTTCTCCGCCTCTCTGAAATCTGCCAATGCGCCTGCGTAGTTAAAGTTTAATAGCTTCTTTAAGCCTTCGTTATGCTTTGCAACGGCGTTACTGCGCTCGATAGAGTACTCAAGCTCGCCGATAGCGGCGGTGTCATCCTCTGCACGAATAAATTTATACCCCAACGCCACAAATGGATACATATCATCTGGCTCTATAAAGAATGGATATAGAAGCGTTGTGGCGATATCAGAGCCTTTGCCGTCAAACTGTGAGGCAAACTCCATATCCTCTCGAACAGGGTTCAGATAGTAGCGCAACATCGGCACTCGCACAGAGGTGATATGATTTGCCCTATACTCATGCACAAGTTCAAGTATACTCTCAGGTTTATGCAGATTCCACGAAAAGACTAGATGATACCAGAAATACTCTGGCTTGGTCGGCTCGATCTTCCCTGCAACGGCTGTCGCCTCGTTAAGCTTCTTATCTTTAAATAGCAGGAAGCTTTGATAGATATAGTAGTCGTTGTCGGTGCTCTCAGGGATCGTCGCCAATATCTTGGCGGCAGTTTTTAGCTCTCTAATAGAGGTATAGTACGCCACACGTGCAAGCTCTACGAGTGGGGTCTTTTGCGGCACAGAGATAAGAGCTTTTGCATCTTTAAAATCTCTGTCGTAGAGGCTTTTATGGCGGACAACCTGATATCGTAGCATATCATCGGGATTTTTCTGGAACTCTGCCAATATAAAGTTGCCAGCGTCGGTTATTTTACCTTGAGCTATCAATATATTATATAGAGAAACTATTGCATTGATATCGGTTGGATACTCTCGGCGAAACTGATTAATTTCATCGGTCGCTTTGTCAAGCTCCCAGGCGTGCATATAGCTATATACGAGGCGAAGTCTGTAATCTTTCTTTGGACTCCATAGGATTAGTTTGCGCAAGGTTTCAGCTTCGTGAGTATATCGTTTCAGTTCATGAAGGAGGGTAGCGAGTTTATTAAGCCCCTCTTCAGAGTCGTCAGGATCCTCTGCCGCCTGCATTGCATAGTTGTACGATGTGCCGGTGTTTCCCTGCATCCATGCGATATATGCAAGATTGTATAGTGCTGTAAAATCTTTCTCAGGGAGCGATTCGAGGATCTTCTGCCCCTTCTCTAGCTCACCGATACTTATCAGAAAGTTTGCATAGTTTGATAGGACGAATGAGCTTTTAGCGTCTAGCTGTAGCGCTTTTTCATAGTAGTACGCCGCCTTTGCGGAGCTGCCATTTTTGATAGCAAGGTTTGCTACATCTACAAATACACGGGCGGTTTTCCTTGTGCCGACAAGTCGAGTGGCATACGTCTCTGCTTCAACAGATTTCTCCTGCTCGGCAAGCACAGCAACAAGGTTCATGATAGCTTCGTCAAAGGTGGGATCCTCTGCTACTGCGAGTTTGAAGTACTTTTCAGCCTCGGCGATATTGAGATCGAGGTAGTAGCTCACACCCATATTATAGTATGCTATAGAGCGATTTTGCTTTAGCCCAGATTCATAGTAGTTTATAGCACTTTGAAAATCACCTTTGAGGAAAGCTTCATTCCCTGCGCTTATTTCGGGATCATTCACCTCGATAACAGATACTATCGATGAATTTTCCGTAATTTCATCGCCAACGGTCTGCCGCTCTTTCTTGCAGCCAACAAGTGCTAAAACACAACATATTAAAGATATTAAAAGAAAATTCTTACTCATTACCATGAGTATTGCATTTTTTTTTATATATTGCAACATGTCAAAAAATATAAAAAATGTGCTTGCGTCTTGCGCTCAATAATAGTATCCTCACTGCTTAATTTTGAAAAAAGTGGAGGAATCTTTTAAAAATGAAAAAGATTTTTTTGATCGTGATCGTTGTTTCTATGGCTGCATTTATCGCTGGCTGCTCACAGAATGCTAAGAAAGACACATCTGCGGCGGCAACTGCTCCTGCTACTACCACAGCTCAAGAGCCTGCTGCACCAGCAGCTGTTGTAGCTGATAAAGCTAGTGAAACTGTGCTTCCAGAGCTTACAGCTCTATACGCTGGCGTTACTCTAAAGGTAACTAACCTGAAAGATAACTCTACCGAAGAGCTCGTTATACCATTCGGAGCTGATACAAAACTTGGCAAGTCGCCACTTACCGTGAAAGTTGTACAGTTTATGCCAGACTTCGTAATCAACGAAGGTGGTTATGCATCTAAAACTCTTGAACCAAACAACGTTGGCGCAAAAGTGATCATCTCTGGCGCAGAGCCTGCATTCAACGGCTGGTTGTTTGCTAGCTACCCTGATATTCACCCATATGAGTCTGCTGAGTTCAAAGTAATTCTTATAAACGCAGTTAAAAAATAATGTAGGGGTGGGGAAACCCACCCGAATAGAGGTTTTGTATGAAATGGGATCAAGCGCATGAATGTATGCCCCGAGAGGAGCTAAAGAAGTTACAGCTGGAGCGTCTACAGAAAACTGTAGAGCGTGTTTACAACAATGTACCACACTACAAGCGTGCGCTTGATTCCGTCAACATGCGTCCTGAGGATATAAAAAGCCTCGACGACCTCAAAAAATTACCATTTACCTACAAGAAAGATCTAAGGGATAACTACCCATACGATCTTTTTGCTACTGGGCTTGAGAACGTTGTGCGGATACACGCCTCTAGTGGAACCACTGGAAGCCCAACCGTTGTTGGGTATACCGAGAACGATATCAAGCTCTGGTCTAATCTTATGGCTCGCACCATGACAGCCGCTGGGCTTACTCGCAAAGATATTATCCAGAACGCCTTCGGATACGGCCTATTTACAGGTGGATTAGGCGCACACTACGGTGCTGAATGTATCGGCGCATCTGTTATCCCTGTGTCTGGTGGCAACTCTCGCAGACAGATGATGTTATTGCGTGATTTCCGTGCTACAGGTATCTGCTGTACCCCCTCATACGCTGCAAGCCTTATAGAGACAGCGAGAGAGGAGGGGATCGACCTCAGAAAACTTCCAGTTAGAGTCGGTGTTTTTGGCGCAGAGCCGTGGAGCTCTGAGATGCGCAAAGAGATCGAGGCGAACTGGGGGATTAAAGCGTTAGATGTTTATGGATTATCAGAACTTATCGGCCCTGGAGTCTCTTACGAGTGTGAAGAGGCGCAATCTGGGCTTCATGTAAACGAGGATCATTTCATTGTAGAGACGATCGACCCTGAAACAGAGGAGGTTCTCCCCGATGGTGCAGAGGGGGAGCTTGTATTTACTACTATCACCAAAGAGGCGTTGCCACTTATTCGCTATCGCACACGAGATATAAGCAGTATCGACACAGAGCCTTGCTGTTGCGGACGTACATTCATACGAATGAAGAAGGTGCATGGACGTAGCGACGATATGCTTATCGTGCGTGGTGTGAATGTATTCCCATCTCAGATAGAGGCTATCTTATTGGAGAAGGGCGGCGTGCTTCCATACTATCAGATCGTTCTTGATAAAAAGGGACATCTGGATACAATGCAGGTGCAGGTGGAGCTTGATGAG
>JAITWF010000122.1 GCA_031285415.1 Deferribacteraceae bacterium | reverse complement strand
GGGAGGGTGCCCGAAGGGCGGGAGAGGGGATCTAATTTTAATTCTATACCAATTTGCTTGTCAGCTCGGTTATCCTCTCCAGCAGGTCTTTAGGCGAGAACGGCTTCGTTACATATGCGGAGGCGCCTGCGGCGATCCCCTTTGCTCTCTCCTCCGACGAAACGCTTGCAGTCAGTAGCAGTATCGGAATGTCTTTATATTCAGGGTTAGATTTAATCGCAATGCAGGTATCTAACCCATTTAGTATAGGCATCATAAGATCAAGCACAACAACATCGAAAGCTTTTAGCCGTAAGGCACTTAAAGCTTGGCTGCCGTCGGCAACCTCTGTAACGTCGTGTCCACTTTTTTTCAGAAACATTGCCACGACTTTGCGTAATCGCAATTCGTCGTCGGCGATCAATATATTCATACACCAAACTCCAATGTACAACTCTCTTGCGAGTAGGTGAATCGTACGCCGCTAGTGGCAAGCACCTCTTGAAAGATCTCCCACACCTTAGGTACGTCGTAGAATCCCTCTGCGGCAAGAGTGATCGTCTTGTTTTTTAATGAGACCGATAACTTGCCAGCCGTT
This sequence comes from Deferribacteraceae bacterium, assembly GCA_031285415.1. Taxonomy (GTDB): domain Bacteria; phylum Chrysiogenota; class Deferribacteres; order Deferribacterales; family JAISNW01; genus JAITWF01. The sequence continues at coordinate 4,298 of JAITWF010000122.1, read as the reverse complement.
TGCAAGATCATCTCGTATATTATAAGGTTCGTTATAGTGCGAAGCTCGTAAACGTGCGCATTTATTATAGCAGGGTTCTCTATCCGTAGGTTAAGCTTAATATTGCGCTCGCTCATAAGAGATTTACACTGATCCATAAAGTGCAGCAAAATAGGCTCTAGCGGATACGTGTCCTCGTATGAGGGAACCTTGCCCATGTCGTGAGAGAAGCAGATATCCATGCCTGCGTCGAAGAGATCTAGTAGGTAAGACGCCTCCACCACCTCGTTTATAAGGGCAGGTTCATCGGGCGACATTCTGTATGCAAGTAGCGTTACAGACGTTGCGATCGTTGCAGTGCAGTTGCGCATGTGGCGAGAAAAGTAGCTATACGTTGTGCTGACATCAGTTTTCATGGCACTTTTACCTACTATATTTTTATTAATATACCAATATTATAAATATTTATCAAGTAGAAGAGAGTGCAATATTGCACAATCTGATCGTAGGGGTGGGGTCTGCCCACCCTAATTAAATCTGTCAATCCTCGTCATCTATCTCCGATTCTAATAGCAGCGGTATGCTAGGCTCGTTCAGCTCCTCAATGCTGCGAAGCTTTCGATTCATAGCCGTTGTGCGAGTGGTGACGAGCTTCTCTAGCGTCTGATCTGCCCTCTGGATCTGCTGGTGCGCTTGGGCGAGTACATCGCCAAATTTAGAGAACTCCGCCTTCACCTCACGCAGTTTATCCCACGCTTCATTCGTGCGTGCCTGCATGGCGAGCGTCTTGAACCCCATCTGGAGGGAGGCTAGATACGCCGAAAGGGTCGTCGACCCAACGGCTGTCACCTTATATTTATCTCGTAGCTCCTCAAATAGTGCGACGTTCTGTACTACCTCCGCATATAGCCCCTCGGTGGGGAGGAACATCAGCGCAAAATCGGTAGTCTTCGGTGGCGAAATATATTTATCGCAGATCTCCTTGGCAGAGTTTCGCACTCGTAACGCAAGGGCTTTGCGAGCCTCATCGATCGCTACCTTATCGGTTGCGTCTAGAAGTCTATTGTAATCCTCTATAGGGAACTTTGAATCTATAGGCAGAAGTAGCGGTGTATCGTCGTTACCTGGCAGTTTGATTGCAAACTCCACCCTCTTGCCTGCGGCGATCTCTATATTGAGTTCGTACTGGTTTGGGGCGAGGATATCGGATAGGAGCTTCTCGAGGCGCACTTCGCCGTATGTGCCACGCTCCTTTACGTTTATTAGCGCATTTTTCAAGCTTTTAGCATCGGCAGCAAGGTTCTTCATCTCACCTAACCCCTGCTGAACGCCGTCTAGCTGCTTGCTGACACGCTCAAACGATTGCGATAGACGTGTTTCAAGCGTTTTCTGTAGCTTCTCATCCACCACCCCTTGCATTTCTGATAGACGACGCTCGTTGCTCTCCTGTAGGGAGCGGATCTTGCTCTCCAGGGTGTAGTTTACCTGCTCTTGAAAGACTCGAAGCTGTTTATTGGTCTCCTCTCTTGAGATGGTGAGGGTATTTTGGACGCTCTCCTGAATCACGCTGAACCGTCTGAACTGCTCGGTTGCGCCATCGGCGATCTGTTTTGATACGCTATCCCTCTGTTCATCGGCGTTGCGGCGCAGTAGGTCGATTATGCTCGATAGATCGACGTTGATAGTGAACTTGCGCACAAGTACGATTATCAAGAGGATAACGGCGATAACCTGCCAGACGATTATGGAGATATTAAAGATAAGTTGTTGGTTCATAGTTTAGTGCGCCCCTTTTGGGAGAGTACCCTCCCCCCGACGAGCTGCCCCATGATGGAGCCGAAGATAAATAGGGGGATGGCGTAGTATGAGATCCCCAGCGCAAGCCGCAGGATGATAACGAGCGGCACTGGCGCATGGATCGAGATAAACCACTGCAAGGAAAATTTCCTATGCTTCGATCTCCAGATCCCCATAGGGATATTGATCAGGAAGCAGAAGGTGAAGAGAAGTAGTGTGTAGAGCATTTACACTTATATCATCTCTTCAATATCAACGCAATATCTATCGGATACTCTTTTCTGATCGCCTTTTCAACGCTAATTGATGGCTGCGGCGTAAACTCTTTATAGCTGACAACCGAAAGCCCTGCCCTATTAACGACATCCAACACCTCATCTCGATTGCGAAACAGGTATATATGGTCTATCGCAGGGGCGTTTATAACCGTTGTGATGTAGATGAAGGCGTTTTCGGAGGCAACGCTTCTAATCTTCTTTAGGAATGATAGCGGATCCTCCACATGTTCTAGCACCTCTCCCATAACGACGGCGTCAAACTGTGCGCTATCATCGAAATCGAAGAAGTTTTTGTGGATAACGTCGTATTTAACGCTACTGTTCTTTAAGGTATGCGCCACAAATGCCTTCGTCATCTCCACACTTGTGGCAGATACATCCACCGCAAGGAACTCATCAAAGTGCATATTCTGCATAGCGTCGGCGAAGTACTGACCATGCCCTGGCCCGATCTCTAAGTACTTTTTGCCAGACACCCCTTTAGTAATTTCTCTAAAGTGTCTCATCATACTGCGGTGGATATTCCAGAAGTATTGAGAGAGGATAAGCCCTACCATATAGAGGCGCATATACTCTGGATCGTCATATACATGCCCTGCGACCTCTTTATAGGTGGAGTAGCGATACTTTTTATGATCAAAGAAATATTTCTGCTCCTTCATCGTATCTTGCACGATCAGGATATACGCCCTTGTCTGATAATCGAGATCAAATCCTTGCGCTTTAAAGAAGCTGATAATATCGGCGAGTGAGTGTTTTTCAAGATCTGTGAGCGTATCGAGTATCCCCTTTAGGTACTGCTCCTGAAACTGATCTTGAACGGAGATCTTCTCGATAAGGGTGATAACGTCTTTCATATCTTCCCCTGCAACGCTGCGTAGATCTCGCCAAGGTTTTTGAATGCGGCTGCCTCGCTCATGGTGAACTTAATCTTGTATGTGCGCTCTATCTCAGCGATAATCTCCCAGTGCAGGAGAGAATCCCACTCTGAAATATTGCTGGTATTTGACGACTCTGACAGTCGGTTCACATCGATCTCTAACACCTGCGCTACTAGCTCTTTAAACTTCTCATTCATTATTTGCGTCCTCCGATCTTTTTGCTCTCTATTGTAGGGTAGTTGCCACTATAGTCAATTATATAGTTGCACCGTTTGGCAGGGTAGACGAGTTTATGCCCCATATCAAAATCGGTGCCGATACACGCTGCTAATTTATCCTGATTCTCCTCTAAGGCGTAGTTGTCGCAATACTTTTCGAATAGTAGCTTTAGATCGGCGTTCATGCCGTGTTTGTCTGATTTTATTATCACTCCATCGATATCTTCGGCACCGAATGAGTGCAGGGTGGCGTTTATGCCGTTTTTGAGGTATTTTTCAGCCAGTGCTAGACGTGTTTGATAATTGACCAGCCGATCGTTCTTCTGGTGAAACATCACAATGCGCCCCTTGAAGTGCCTCTTGAATATATTCAGGTGAGAGTCGTCGTTTAGTGCACGGATCTTGAACATATCCTCGGAGAAGTAGTATGGAGAGTTGCGATCTTCTGAGTAGTACTGTTCGACTGCAAGTGCTACCTCCACCATATTGCCGATATTGTAACCTACAGGGTAACGTTCGGTAAATACAGTGTACTCGTCTACTGCTGCCCAGCCAGAGTTGTCTGCTATAAGGCTGAAAGTATTTGGGGCGAATTTGGCGCACATATGGGCGATATACGCCCCAAGGCTGGAACCGAAGGCGAAGATTCGTTTACTATTTAGTTTGTATCTGTCTAATACGTATTTAACGCCGTATAGACAGTCCATCGTCTGAATATATCCGTAATCTCGGTAATCTCGGTAATCTCTTATCTCGTCACGAGGGATCGGATTTTTATTAAGTACTTTAATATGTCGGGCTAGGTTTATATTGGATAGTAGCTGCAATAGATCACCAAAGGTGCACTGTGGTTGTTGTTTTTTAAGCTCTGATAGCCCCTCTGGGTTTCTTTTCTGGACTAGATCCATTATGAACGGTATAGCCTTTTCTCCATCTTGTAGCTCAAGGTTTGTCTCATTGTGAATCCGTGCCTTTGTGCCTAGGATATTTACGCCTAGCGTCACCACATTATACCTATTCGCCCACTCCTCACGAAGCTTTACATAATATGCACTTGCCGCATGTCCTCCTACAGCAAACACTATCAGGAATAGCCCTGTATTCGCATTTACCCCACTATCAGGCTCTTTTATATAGATCTCGAT